>DOVS01000327.1 GCA_003519965.1 Betaproteobacteria bacterium | reverse complement strand
TTACGCGATGAGCGTGATCGTCGGGCGCGCCTTGCCCGATGTGCGGGATGGATTGAAGCCGGTGCATCGCCGGGCGTTGTTCGCCATGCACGAACTGGGGAACGACTGGAATAAGGCCTATAAGAAGTCGGCGCGCATCGTCGGCGATGTCATCGGTAAATATCATCCGCACGGCGATACGGCGGTTTACGATACGATTGTGCGCATGGCGCAGCATTTCAGCTTGCGCTATCCGTTGGTGGACGGACAAGGAAATTTCGGCTCGGTGGACGGCGATAACGCGGCGGCCATGCGCTACACCGAAATCCGCATGGCGAAGATCGCTCACGAATTGCTGGCGGACCTCGATAAGGAAACCGTGGATTTCGGTCCGAATTACGACGGTTCCGAGAATGAACCCCTGGTGTTGCCGGCCAAAATCCCCAATTTGCTGATTAACGGTTCTTCCGGCATTGCCGTGGGGATGGCGACTAATATTCCGCCGCATAATTTGAACGAGGTGGTGGATGCCTGTCTGGCGTTGTTACATCGGCCGGACACTACGCTCGATGCGCTGATCGAGATTGTTCCCGCGCCGGATTTTCCCACCGCCGGTTTTATTTACGGCCTTGCCGGGGTGACGGAAGGTTACCGCACCGGCCGCGGCCGGTGCGTCATGCGCGCCCGGACGCATTTCGAGGGAATCGACACGGGCGGCCGCGAGGCGATTATTATCGACGAGCTGCCTTATCAGGTGAATAAGGCGAGTCTTCTGACGCGCATCGGCGAGTTGGTGCGCGATAAGAAAATTGACGGAATTTCCGACTTGCGCGACGAGTCGGATAAGTCCGGCATGCGGGTGGTCATCGAGCTGAAACGAGGCGAAATGCCGGAAGTGGTGTTGAATAATCTGTATAAAGAAACGCAGATGCAAGACACCTTCGGCATGAATATGGTGGCGCTGGTGGACGGTCAGCCGCGTTTGCTTAACCTTAAGCAGATATTAGAGGCGTATTTGCGCCACCGGCGCGAGGTGGTGGTGCGGCGCACGGTGTTTGAATTGCGTAAGGCGCGCGAGCGCGGTCATGTGTTGGAGGGTTTGGCGGTCGCGCTGTCTAACGTGGACGAGGTGATTGCGCTCATTCGGGCGGCGGAGTCGCCGGCGGTGGCGAAGCAGCAGTTGATTGCGCGGATATGGCGCTCTTCCTTGGTGGAGGAGATGTTGCAGCGTTTGCAGCAGGGCGAGGCGTCCCGGCCGGATGGGCTGTCGGCGGCGTTCGGCTTGCAGCATGACGGTTACCATTTGTCCGACGCTCAGGCGCAGGCGATCCTGGAGCTGCGTTTGCAGCGGTTGACCGGCTTGGAGCGGGAAAAAATCGTCGCGGAATATCGGGAGATCATGAACAAAATCGCCGATTTGCTGGATATTCTGGCGCAGCCGGCGCGGGTTACCGGGATGATCGGCGAGGAGCTGGACGCGGTGAAGCGGCAGTTCGGCGATAAGCGGCGCAGCGAGATTGTCGCTCAGGCGCAGGATATCGGCATCGAGGACTTGATTACGCCGGCGGAAATGGTGGTGACGCTCTCCCGCACCGGTTATATCAAGGCCCAGCCGCTTGACGATTACCGGGCGCAAAAACGCGGCGGGCGCGGTAAGCAAGCCGCGGCGACAAAAGAAGACGATGTAATCGACCAGCTGTTTATCGCCAATACCCATGATTATATTTTGTCTTTCTCCAGCCGGGGCCAAGGCTATTGGTTGAAGGTTTACGAGTTGCCGAAAGGCAGCCGGGGTAGCCGGGGCAAACCCATTGTCAATCTGTTGCAGATTAACGAGGGCGAAAAGATCAACGCGGTGTTGCCGGTGAAACAGTTTGACGACAACCGCTACGTATTCATGGCAACCGCCCATGGGGTGGTGAAGAAAACACCGTTATCGGATTTCTCCCGCCCTCGCGCCAGCGGTATTATCGCCGTGGGGTTGGACGCGGGCGATTATCTGGTGGGCGTGGCGATTACCAACGGCGCCCATGACGTGATGCTGTTTTCCGACGGCGGCAAGGCGGTGCGCTTCAGCGAAACGGACGTGCGGCCGACGGGCCGGGGTGCGCGGGGCGTGCGGGGCATGCGCTTGGGCAAGGGACAGCGGGTCATCGCCCTGTTGGTGGCGGAGGACGAGAATCAGTCGGTGTTGACCGCGACCGCGAATGGCTATGGCAAGCGCACGCCGATTAAAGAATACTCTCGGCATGGCCGCGGAACCCAAGGCGTGGCGGCGATTCAGACCACCGAGCGCAACGGGAAGGTGATCGCGGCGACCCTGGCTAGCGCCGAGGACGAGATTATGCTGATTACCACGGGGGGCGTGATGATCCGCACTCGGGTCAAGGAAATTCGCGAAATGGGCCGGGCGACGCAGGGCGTGACCTTGATCGCTCTGGATAAGAATGAGCAGCTCGCCGGTTTGCAACGAATCGTGGAGACCGAGAGCGATGAATCCGAGATTGATGAATAGGCGGCGATGGCAAGCGCCGCCGGTCATCTGACTGAGCGGCGGCGCTAAAGGAAACGCGAATGGAACGTGTCTATAATTTTAGCTCGGGCCCTGCGGCCTTGCCCCAGGAAGTGTTGGCGCAAGCGCAGGAGGAAATGCTGAATTGGCAGGGATGCGGCATGTCGGTGATGGAGATGAGTCATCGCGGCAAGGAATTCACGGGGATCGCCGCCCAGGCCGAGAGCGATTTGCGCGAGCTGTTGCAGATACCCGCCAATTACAAGGTGTTGTTTTTGCAGGGCGGCGCGTCCAGCCAGTTCGCCATGGCGCCGATGAACTTGCTGCGCGGCAAGCAGCGCGCCGACTACGTGAATACCGGCCAATGGTCGAAGAAAGCCATCAAGGAAGCGCAGCGTTACTGCACCGTTAACGTCGCGGCGTCGTCGGCGGCGGATAACTTTAGCTCCACGCCGCCCCAAGCGCAATGGCGGCTCGATCCGCAGGCGGCTTACGTGCATTACACGCCGAACGAGACCATCGGCGGCGTGGAGTTTCATTGGACGCCGGACACCGGGCGCGTGCCGCTGGTGGCGGATATGTCGTCCAATATTTTGTCCCGGCCGGTGGATGTGGGCCGCTACGGTCTGATTTACGCCGGCGCGCAAAAGAATATTGGTCCGGCGGGGCTAACGCTCGTTATTGTGCGCGACGACTTGCTCGGCGAGACGCTGCCGGGGACGCCCACCTTGTTCGATTACAAAACACACGCCGACAATGGGTCGATGTACAACACGCCGCCCACCTACGCAATGTATATCGCCGGGCTGGTGTTTAAATGGCTCAAGCACCTTGGCGGGATAGCGGAAATCGAGTGGCGTAACATCGAAAAAGCCACGCGATTGTATGCTGCGATCGACGGCAGCGATTTCTATCATTGCTCCACGGCGAAATCCGATCGCTCCCGGATGAATGTACCGTTCGCCCTCAAGGATGCGGCGCTGGACGAGGCCTTCCTCAAGCAGGCGAAAGCCAGCGGGCTGGTGCAGTTGAAAGGCCATCGCTCGGTCGGCGGAATGCGCGCTTCGATCTATAACGCCATGCCGCTCAGCGGGGTCGATGCGTTACTCGAATTCATGCGGGCGTTCGAAAAAACGCATGGTTGACTGGCGCTGCGTCCTTACGCCGGGCCCGATTTCCCCCCTAGGGCTGAGCCGCCTGCCCGCCGGGCGCGATGAACCGGCCGCCGGTATGGCGTCGCCGGATGTTATGTTAGGGCGCTTCCCCGATATGCACGGCGTGGAGAGTCCCTTTCGTGCGAAAGCCATCGCCTGCGGCGTCGCCGGCGAATCTCAGGGAGAGATGGCCTATACGCGGCTGGATGCGGACGGCCCGCCGGACCAGGCGGCGATTGGCCGGGTTGCGGCCATTCCGGGGGCGCCGGTGGTGGGTCCCCTGTCAATATAGAATGTTTCTGTAGGTTTTCATGAGCGAAGAACTCCAACGGCGCCGCACCCGTATCGATGCTATCGACGATGAATTACTGCGCCTCGTCAGCGAGCGCGCCGCCCATGCGGCGGCGATCGGCGGTTTAAAGAACGGCGCGGTTTACCGGCCGGAGCGCGAGGCGCAAATTCTTAACCGGCTCCGGGCGCAAAATCCCGGTCCCTTGTCTGGCGATACCGTGGCGCGCTTGTTCCGGGAAATAATGTCGGCCTGTCTTGCCTTGGAGCAGCCGTTGAGGGTCGCCTATCTAGGACCCGAAGGGACATTCAGCCAAGCGGCGGCGGTCAAGCATTTCGGCCATGCGGCGGAAACGATTTCCTGCGGTTCGATTGACGAAATTTTTCACCGCCTCGAAGCCGGCGGCGCGGCCTACGGCGTCGTGCCGGTGGAAAACTCCAGTGGCGGGGCGGTGGGCGTCACTCTGGACTTGCTGGTGCAGAGCCCGCTCCAGATTTGCGGCGAAGTGAATTTACGGGTGCATCAATGCCTGCTGTGTAAGCAAGACAGCTTGGACGAGGTGCGGCGGATTTATTCTCACGCGCAATCGCTCGCGCAGTGCCGCGAATGGCTGAACCACAACTTGCCGGCGGCGGAGCGCGTCCCGGTGGTGAGTAATACCGAAGCGGCGCGCTTGGCGGCGGAAGACGCGGGCGGCGCGGCAATTGCCGGGGAAATCGCCGGGGAGTTGTATGGCTTGTGCACGGTCGCGCGGAATATCGAGGATCAGGCTGACAACACCACCCGTTTTTTGGTGATGGGGACGCGCGATGCGGCGCCTTCCGGGCGGGATAAAACCTCGGTGGCGATGTCGGCGAAGAATCGTCCCGGCGCCGTATACGCATTGCTTGAGCCGTTGGCGCAGCATCGGGTGAGTATGACCCGGATGGAGTCCCGCCCTTCCCGCACCGGCCTATGGGAATATGTCTTTTTCATCGATATAGAAGGGCATCGCCAGGACGAGAAAGTGGCGCAGGCGCTTGCCGAGCTAACGGAAAAGGCGTCTTTTCTCAGAATTCTCGGCTCTTATCCCGTGGCGGCGCTGTAGGGCGGGGAATCCATGTTAAGTATTTCGATGTTTTTGCAGGTATCGTTCGATGTCGTTCCGTGATCTTGCGCCTTCTTATATTCAGGCGCTCACCCCCTATCAGCCGGGCAAACCGATTTCCGATCTGGAGCGAGAGTTGGGGCTGGTCGATATTGTTAAGCTCGCTTCTAACGAAAACCCGTTAGGCCCCAGCCCCCGGGCGCTAGCGGCGATCGAAAACGCGTTTCTGGCGTTGGCGCGCTATCCCGACGGCAACAGTTGCACGCTCAAGACGGCGTTGGCGGAGCGTCTCGGGGTGGCGGCAGAGCAAATCGTCTTGGGCAATGGGTCCAACGAGGTGCTGGAAATGGTCGCTCGCGCTTTTCTCGGCAGCGAAAGCAGTGCGGTTTACTCGCAGCACGCGTTCGCCGTCTATCCGTTGATCGTCCAAGCGGTAGGCGCGCGCGGTATTGCCGCGGCGGCCAAGAACTACGGCCACAGTTTGGCGGAAATCCGGGCGGCGGTCGACAGCGATACGCGGGTTGTGTTTATCGCCAATCCGAATAATCCTACAGGGACGCTCTTGCCGGCCGGGGAATTGTTGGATTTTCTGACGCGGTTGCCGGCAACTGTCTTGGTGGTGTTGGACGAAGCGTATTATGAGTATTTGGCGCCGGCGGTGCGCGGCGATGCGATTAGCTGGCTTGGGCGATTTCCTAACGTCGTGGTGACGCGCACCTTTTCCAAAGCGTATGGCTTGGCGGGGTTGCGGGTAGGCTACGCGGTGGCGGATGCGGAAGTGGCGCAGTTGTTGAATCAAGTTCGCCAGCCGTTCAATGTCAATAGCTTGGCGCAGGCCGCCGCTATCGCCGCACTGGAGGATGCGGCGTTTTTGGACGATTCCCTAGAGGTGAACGCAGCGGGAATGGCGCAGTTGACCGGGGGGCTGCGCACGCTTGGCCTCGATTTTATTCCCTCCCATGGCAACTTTGTGAGTTTCCGTGTCGGCGACGCCGACGCCATGTACCGTGGTTTGCTGCGGCGGGGCGTTATTGTGCGGCCGGTGGCGAACTATGGCATGCCGGAGTTCTTGCGGGTAAGCGTCGGGTTGGAAAGCGAAAATGCGAAATTTTTACAGGTCTTGGAACAAGGGCTTGAGGAGTTGAAATGATTATTGTAATGGAACGGTCCGCGACGGAGCCGCAAATGGAGTCCGTCGTGCGGAAAATTCGTGAATTCGGGCTTGATGTTAATATTTCCCGCGGCACCGAGCGCACCGTCATCGGCGCCATCGGCGACGAGCGTAAACTGGAGCCCGAGCTATTCGGCGCCATGCCCGGGGTCGAGCAGGCGATACATATCGTCAAACCCTATAAAATTGTGGCGCGGGAATGGCATCCTCAGGATACGGTGATCGATATTCACGGGGTGGCGTTGGGCGGGAATACGGTGCAGGTGATCGGCGGCCCGTGCTCGGTGGAAACGCAGTCTCAAATGGATGAGGCCGCCCAGCAGGTTAGCGAAGCGGGTTGCCGCTTGATGCGCGGCGGTGCGTTTAAACCGCGCAGCAGCCCCTACACTTTCCAAGGCCACGGCGTGGAAGGGCTCGCCATGTTCCGCCAAGCGGCGGAAAAACACCGGTTGCCGATTGTGACCGAGCTGATGGACGTGCGCATGCTCGATACCTTTCTCGAATACGATGTCGATGTGATTCAGATCGGCACCCGCAACATGCAAAATTTTGATTTGCTCAAGGAAGTCGGCAAGGTGAGTAAGCCGGTTATTCTGAAGCGCGGCATGTCGGCGACCATCTCGGAATGGCTGATGGCGGCGGAATATATCGCAGCGGGCGGTAATCATAATATTATTTTCTGCGAGCGCGGCGTGCGCAGTTACGAAACCGCGTACCGCAACATACTGGATGTGACGGCGGTTCCGGTGCTGAAAAAGGAAACCCATTTGCCGGTGATTATCGATCCCTCCCACGCGGGCGGCAAGGCTTGGATGGCGCCCGCACTGGCGCGGGCGGCGGTGGCGGCGGGCGCCGACGGCCTGTTGATCGAAATGCACCCTCACCCGTGCGATGCTTGGTGCGACGCCGATCAAGCGCTCAATCCCCAGGAATTGAAGGCGTTAATGGAGTCGCTGCGGCGGATTGCGCATGCCATCGGGCGGGAAATGTGATTTGCCGGGGCGGTCAATGATCGACCGGCTGGTCATCGTCGGCGTCGGGCTGATCGGCGGCTCCGTGGCCCTGGCGCTACGGCGGGCGGGGCAGATTGGCCATATCGTCGGGATTGGGCGCACGCCGGGAAATTTGGCGCAAGCGCTGGCGCATGGCGTGATTGACGAAGCCGCCGACGATTACGCGCGCGGCGTGGCGGAGGCGTCTTGCGTGTTGCTCGCCGTGCCCGTCGGTCAGATCGCTGGCGTATTGGCCCGGATTGCGCCGTACCTGCCGGAGAACGCCGTAGTCACCGACGCCGGCAGCACTAAGGGCGGCGTGGCGGCGCTGGCGCGCCGGCATTTGGACCGGCGGCTGCCGATGTTCGTGCCGGGTCATCCCATCGCCGGAGCGGAGCAAAGCGGTGTGGGCGCAGCGCAGGCGGCGTTATTTCAAGGTAAGGACGTGGTGTTGACTCCACTGCCTGAAACCGATTCCTCGGCCATCGCGCAAGTGCGCGGGTTGTGGCAAGCATGCGGCGCGGTGGTGTCGCAAATGACGCCCGAGGCGCATGACCGGGTGTTCGCCGCCGTCAGCCATTTGCCGCATTTGCTATCGTTTGCGCTAGTAGAGGATATTGCCGGCAAGGAAAACGCCAGCCAATTATTTCACTATGCGGCGAGCGGTTTTCGCGATTTTACCCGGATCGCGGGCAGCTCTCCCGAAATGTGGCGCGATATTTGTTTGGCCAACCGGCAAGCACTGCTTCAAGAACTGGATGGCTACCGTGGTCAGATCGACCGTTTGCGCCAGGCGCTGGCGACGGAGGACGGCGCGGCCTTGGAGGCGGTCTTCGACCGCGCCCGGGCGGCGCGCAACCGCTGGCTGGACAATCAAGAACCCTCTCGGGACGAAACATGACGATTCACTATGTCGCGGCGTCCGGCGGCCGCTTGACTGGCGATATCCGGGCGCCGGGCGATAAATCCATTTCTCACCGCTCGATCATTCTCGGATCGATTGCCGAAGGCGTAACCCGGATTTCCGGGTTTCTCGAGGGGGAAGACGCCTTGGCGACAATGAATGCCTTTCGCGCCATGGGAGTGGCGATTGACGGGCCGGACGCCGGAGCGGTCGTCGTCCATGGCGTCGGTATGCATGGCCTGAAACCGCCCGTCCACGACATCGACTGCGGCAATGCGGGTACGGCCATGCGCTTGCTCGCCGGACTGCTTGCAGGGCAATCCTTCGACTGCACCCTAACCGGCGATAGCAGTTTGCGCCGGCGGCCGATGCAGCGCGTGGCGGCG
>DOVS01000324.1 GCA_003519965.1 Betaproteobacteria bacterium | reverse complement strand
CCCCCCCCAGCATGCGGGCGATTTCCTCAACACGCGCCTGCTGCTCCAATACGACGATGCGGCTGACCATCCGCCCCTCTCGCTCGGACTTGGCTACCCGCCAGTGATAATCGCCTAAAGCCGCTACCTGCGGCAAATGGGTAACGCTCAAGACTTGGCGCTCCGCGCCTAATTCCCGCAGCATCTGGCCGACGATTTCGGCCACGCCGCCGCCGATACCCACGTCCACCTCATCGAATACCAGCGTCGGCACCTCCGCCGCCTTGGTCGCGACCACTTGGATCGCCAGGCTAATACGGGATAACTCGCCGCCGGAAGCTACCTTGGCCAGCGGCTTTAATCCGGTGCCGGCATGGACGGCGACCTGGAACTCAACCTGTTCAAGACCATGGGCGGCGCCTTCCGGCTGCGGTGCAAGCACCGCCTCGAACTGTCCGCCCTTCATGGACAGCCGCTGCATAGCGCCGCTAACCTGCGACGACATCTCCGCCGCCCAATGCCGCCGTTCCGCGCTGAGGCGCTCCGCTTTGTCGACATAATAAGCGCGCGCCGCGTCTTCTTTCCGCCGCAACGCCTCGCCGCCGCCCGCGCCGCCCACCGCTTCAAGCCGCACCCGCCACTGGGCGAGTTGCGCCGGCAGCTGCGCCGGCAATACGCCATACTTGCGCGCGCACTCATGAATGCCTTGCAACCGCTGCTCGCATTGCGCCAGCCGTTCCGGATCCAGATCGATCTTCTGTGCGTAATGGCGCAGACCATAGCAGCCTTCCTGCACCTGAATCGCCGCCGATTCGAACAATGCCAGCGCTTCGCGCAGCTCGGGATCGTATGCCGCTAATTCGTTGAGCCGAGAAGTCACGGCGCTCAACTGAGACAGCACCGCCCCGTCGCCTTCCGAGAGCGACTCCAACCCATACTGCGCGCCCTCCAGCAAACTGGCGGCATGCGCCAAGCGACTATGCTCGGCCTGTAACGCCTCCCACTCGTCGAGTTGGACGTTGAGGGTTTGCAATTCCTCGATTTGCCATTCTAGCTGCCGCGCCTCGGCGGCGGCGGCGCTGGACTGCGCCTCCCAGGCTTGCCGTTGATCGTGCAGCCGCCGCCACTCGCGGTAAGCGCCCGCCACTGCGGCGGCATCCGCAGCGAGTCCGCCAAACGCATCCAACAAGTCGCGCTGCACTTGGGAGCGAAGCAGCGAGAGATGAGCGTGCTGCCCCTGGATGTCCACCAGCATCTCCCCCGCCACGCGCATTTGTTGCACCGTGACCGGCACACCGTTGATGAATGCGCGCGACCGGCCGCCGGCGTCGCTCTGGCGGCGAAACAGACAAACACCGGGATCCCCCTCCAGCTCATGCTTTTTCAGCCAATCCTGCACTTGCGGCAAGGCGGAAATATCGAATTCGGCAACCAGATCGGCGCGTTCCTTGCCATCGCGCACCAATCCCGCTTCGCTCCGTCCGCCTAAAAGCAATCCCAAGGCGTCCACCAAGATCGATTTTCCCGCGCCGGTTTCCCCGGTGAGTACGGTAAAGCCAGGAGAGAATTCCAGCGCCAAGCGATCGACGATAACAAAGTCGCGCACGCTCAAATGCGTCAGCATGGGGCGGTCACCTTATAATTTTTCACCCCAGTGCAACTTTTGCCGCAGGGTATCGTAATAACTGTGTCCCAGAGGATGAAGCAGCCGGATCATGTGATCGGAACGGCGCACGATCACCCAATCGTTTTGTTCTAAATTAAAATGGCGCTGACCATCGAAGTGCACCAACGAGTCGTCGGCGTGCAACAATAAAATTTCGACGGTGCTCTCGCTGTTAACCGCAATCGGCCGGTTACTTAATGTGTGCGGGCAAATAGGCACCAGCGCGAACGCTTCCAGCGTCGGATGTAGAATCGGCCCGCCGGCCGACAACGCATAGGCGGTGGAGCCAGTGGGCGTCGCGACGATTAGCCCGTCGGAACGCTGGCTGTAAACGAATTGGCCATCGATAAATACTTCCAACTCGATGATCCGCGCCGTGACCCCCTTGCTAATCACCACATCGTTAAACGCGCACGCACTGAACACCGCCTGACCGCGACGGCGAATCACCGTATTCAGCAAGAAACGCTCTTCGCACAGGTATTCGCCGCCGAGGATTTCCTCCAGCGTGTGAAACATGGTGTCGACCGACACGTCGGTCAGAAACCCCAGCCGTCCCTGATTGACGCCAACCAGCGAGGAACCGTAAGGAAATAAGGAACGGGCGATATTTAGCATCGTGCCATCGCCGCCCAACACCACGGCAAGATCGGCGCACCGGCCGATTTCATCGAGTGTCGCCACTTGGTAGGGCGTCGCGCCGATGTTGGCCGCGGTGCCCGCCTCCACCAAAATCTTCACGCCGCGTTCTTGCAAAAAATTTCCCAGATGCAGTAAGGACTCACCGACATCTGGACTATTATATTTACCGATCAGGGCGATCGTCTGAAACTGAGGCTTCATGCTGCGAATTAAACCATATCGCCCCAGGCGAATCAAAAGCGATTCGCCAGTGCTTCCGCTGGCGCCCTGACTCGCCAGCGCTAAGGTTCCGCCATTGCCGCCGCTTTATAGTAGAATCGACGCATGCTTAGCCCACGCGCCAAAATTTTATTAAAAACGCTGATGGAAATTTACCTCGGCGATGGCCAGCCGGTCGGTTCCCGCACCCTATCCAAGCATTGTGGATTGGACGTTAGCCCCGCCACGATCCGCAACATTATGGCGGACCTGGAGGACCTGGGTTTGGTCACCAGCCCCCACACCTCCGCGGGGCGCGTGCCGACCCCCCAAGGTTACCGGATATTCATTGACACCCTACTCACGGTTCAACCGCTGGAGCAAGAGGACCTGCAACAGCTCAAACAATTTTTGCACCCGGATGACCCGCATCGCCTCATCACGTCCGCCTCGCAACTTCTGTCCGAGCTCACGCGATTTGCCGCGGTGGTGATGAAACCCCGCCGCAACCCGGCCTTCCGTCAAGTGGAATTTATTAAACTATCGAAACAACGCATCTTACTCATCATCATCGCCACCGACGGCAACGTGCAAAACCGGATTCTACTCACCGATAAGGAGTACAGTGAATCCGAGCTCACCCAGGCCGCCAATTTTTTCAACCAGCATTACGCCGGCCACACCTTCGAACAAGTGCGCCGCAAAATCTATGCCGAGATGAAAAAGCTGCGCCACGATATGACCACGCTCATGACCAAGGCGCTGGACGCCAGCAGAGACGCCCTGGGAAACCAGCAAGACGACTATGTGCTATTCGGCGAGCACAAATTATTGCAAAATGAATTGTTATCCAACATCAGTATACTAAGAAAACTATTCGATCTGTTCGAGGAAAAAAACCTCCTCCTCCGCCTGCTGGATCACAGCCAAAACGCGGAGGGAATCAAAATATTCATCGGCGGCGAATCGAGTCAGATGCCCATGAGCGAATACAGCATCATCACTGCGCCCTACGAAGTCGATGGAAAGGTAGCCGGCACTCTCGGCGTAATCGGCCCCACCTGCATGGCGTATAATCGCGTGATTCCCATCGTGGATATCACCGCCAAAATGCTATCCAGCGCCCTGTCTCAACACTGACGCCGCGCCTCGAATGACTGACGCCGCGCCTGCCACCGCCACCCAGACCGGGGTGCTATTGATTAACCTTGGCACCCCCGAGGCCCCAACAAAAGCGGCGCTGAAGCGTTATCTACGAGAATTCTTGAGCGACCGGCGAGTCGTCGAATTGCCGCGCTGGCTGTGGCGGCCCATTTTACATGGCGTCATTCTTCCCACCCGCCCCGCCAAATCGGCGGAAAAATACGCCGCTATCTGGACAGCCGACGGCTCGCCCTTGTTGATGCATACGCGCCGCCAAGCTAAATTGCTGCAAGGGTATCTAGGGGAGCGGCGCACGCCCTCTCCTCCCGTCGTATTCGCCATGCGCTATGGCGCGCCATCCATCGACGACGGCGTTCGCGAACTGCTCAATCGAGGGTGCCGCCGCATTCTCGCCTTCCCTCTCTATCCGCAATATGCCGCCGCCACCACCGCCAGCGCTTGCGACGCGCTGTTCCAAGCATTCATGCGCCAACGCGATCAACCGGCGCTGCGGATTATCCGCGACTATCACGATCACCCCGCCTATATCGGCGCGTTGGCTGCCGCCATCCGTACACACTGGTCTCATCACGGGCGGCCAAACAAACTCTTGATGAGTTTTCACGGCATTCCCCGCTTTGCCGCCGAAAAGGGCGACCCTTATCCCGCTGAATGCCGGCGCACCGCCAGCCTGCTAACGGCGGCGTTGGCGCTCGACCCGGAACAAACCGCCGTCACGTTTCAATCACGCTTCGGCCGCACGGAATGGATCAAGCCTTACACTGTCGATACGCTGAAACAGTTCGCGAAGAACGGCCTCCACCGGGTGGACGTGGTCTGTCCCGGATTTTCCGCCGATTGTCTGGAAACCCTGGAGGAAATCGCCATCGAGGGCAAAGCCGTATTTCTTAATCACGGCGGACAAACATTTCATTATATTCCCGCCCTCAACGAGCGCCCCGAATGGATCGCGGCGATGCGCGACATTGCCTTGCAAAACCTAGCGGGCTGGGCGCCGACGCCAGCCGCCTGAACGGTTCCATCACTTAAAGATATTCCCGCGCTGGCCGATAACTGCCTTATCTTCACGGGATACGCACGCGTTTATGCAAGGGTGCGTTTTGCGGTATTTCGCCGCCACCGGCATATCGGATGTAGACAGGACAGTGGATGGAAATTGAGTCATCTCAGCTTCACTTAGCGAGTGAGCATACCGCCGCCACGACTTACACGCGCCGGGAAAGCCTACGCGCCTGGATCGGCGGGAACCGCCCCAACGATGCCGCTCCACTTGCCCAAAAACCGGCAGATTCCGTCCGGCTATCCACCACGGCGCAAGCGCTAGCGGAAAGTACGCCCACCGCCGCCGCGGAAATCGCACTGAATCCCGAGGACGATCCCGCGCTGCAATTAATTATCCAGCTATTGGAACGATTAACCGGCCAAAAATTCAAGGTCGTCCGGCTGAAGGATTTCGCGGCGCTCGACCCCGCTAGCGAAAAACGTCTCCAGGATATACAAGACCGGCAAACCGGGTCATCGACCGCACCGCGGCGCGCAGGCTGGGGCGTCGAATACGACCGCTACGAGCGCCGCCACACATCGGAAACGACGGCGTTTACCGCCCGCGGCATTATCCACACCGCCGATGGCCACAGCATAACGATTAACCTCGAACTCATCATGGCGCGGCAATCGGTAGAAGAAAGTCACGTCCAGCTCCGGGGCGGAGACGCCAAACTGAAAGACCCCCTCGTCATCAACTTTACCGGCAATGCCGCCCAGCTCACCAATGCCCGTTACCGTTTCGATATTGACGCGGACGGCAAGGAAGAAAATATCGCTGTTGTCACTCCCGCCAGCGGTTTTCTCGCCCTCGACCGCAATCATGACGGCAAAATCAATGACGGCGGCGAGTTATTCGGCGCCCGT
>DOVS01000130.1 GCA_003519965.1 Betaproteobacteria bacterium | reverse complement strand
CTGCCCGGCCCACGACCAGCGCGACTTTGATTTTGCCAGCAAATACAACCTGCCGATCAAGCCGGTGGTGGCGCCGCTCGACGTGTTCGATTCCGGCGCCGACTACGCCGCCTGGATCGAACAGTTCGAAACCGGTCAGGAAGCGTATGTCGGTGACGGCCGGCTGATCAATTCCGCTTTCCTGGATGGGCTCGATGTCCCGGCTGCCAAGGAGGCAATGGCGCAGCGCCTGGAGGCCCTTTCCTTCGGCGACAAGCCTCAGGGCGTTCGTGAGATAAACTATCGATTGCGTGACTGGGGCATTTCACGCCAGCGTTACTGGGGCTGCCCGATTCCCATTATCCATTGTCCCGTCTGCGGCGACGTGCCCGTACCGGCGCGGGATCTGCCGGTCACGCTGCCGGAAGAAGTAACCCTCGATATCGGTTCGCCGCTCAAGAAAATGCCGGAATGGCGCCAAACCGCGTGCCCCCGGTGCGGCGGCAACGCGGAGCGGGAAACCGACACCATGGATACGTTTGTCGAGTCATCCTGGTATTTCGCCCGCTACGCCAGCCACGATTGCACGGACGCCATGGTGGATGCGCGCGCGCATTATTGGCTGCCGGTGGATCAGTATATCGGCGGTATCGAACACGCGATCCTGCACCTGTTGTATGCGCGGTTCTTCAATAAGCTAATGCGGGACGCGGGACTGCTCACGACCGACGAACCGTTTACCCGCCTGCTGACGCAGGGCATGGTGTTGAAGGATGGCGTCAAAATGTCCAAATCCAAGGGCAATACCGTCGATCCCCAAGCACTGATCGACCAATACGGCGCGGATACCGCTCGCCTATTCATGATGTTCGCCGCGCCGCCCGAACAGTCTCTCGAATGGTCGAACGCCGGGGTGGAGGGTGCGTCCCGCTTCCTCAAGCGGTTGTGGAAAACGGTATTCGACCATGTGGCGCAAGGCGTCGTCTCCGCTGACCCGGAAGGCGCGCTGACCGCAGAACAAAAAATGCTGCGCTTCCAATTGCATCACACACTGCACAAAATCAGCGATGATTACGGCCGGCGCCAGACATTCAACACCGCCATTGCCGCGATAATGGAGTTAATGAACCATCTCGCTAAATTCCGCGACGGCGGCCCGGCGGGACGCAGTGTAACGCAAGAAGTATTGGAAAAAACCGTGCTGATGCTCTCGCCGATCACGCCCCATATCTGCCAAGCGTTATGGGCCGAACTGCGTCCCGGCGCGGATCTGCTCGACGCCGCCTGGCCGGAGGCCGACGCCGCCGCCCTGGTGCAAGACGAAATGACGCTGGTCGTCCAAGTCAACGGAAAATTGCGCGGCGCCATCACGGTGGCCAAGGATATCGACCGCGCCGCCGCCGAGCAGCAGGCGCTGGCGCTGGCGGCGGTGCAAAAACATATGGAAGGCAAACCGGCGAAAAAAATCATCGTGGTGCCGGGTCGACTCGTCAACATCGTGGTGTAAATCCACCCTGCCGCCCGGCAAGCGGCGCAACCCACAGGAGAAACCAACGTGCGTATTATTCTTGTCAGCCTCTTCGTTTTGCTGCTTTCCGCTTGCGGTTTTCATCTTCGCGGTTTCGGCGTTGGCGGCGCGGCTTTGCCGTTCAAAACCCTCTACGTGAATGCGCCCGCCTATCCGGCGCTTGCCGCGGAGGTGACGCGCGCAGTCGAGTCCAGCGGCAAAACCCAGGTGGTGGATCATCCCCGGAATGCACAAGCCATCTTGCAAATCCTCGGCGCCAACCAGGAAAAACGCATTCTCTCCCTAAGCGGCAGCGGCCGGGTGAGCGAATTCATGCTGATTTACCGTCTCTCCTTTAGCTTGAAGAATCGCAATGGCGACATCTTATTAGCGCCGCAACAAATTACGCAGACGCAGGACTTCTCCTTTAGCGATACCGAGATCCTGTCGAAAGAAGCGGAGGAATCGCAGCTCTACGCCAACATGCGGCGCGACGCCATACAACAATTACTGCGCCGCTTAAGCTTTGCCAAGGCAAAGCGTACGCCGGACGGAACCCAGAACGGCGACACGACACCGGAAACGGCCGGACAAAAACAACCCGCTCAATGAAAGTGTCCGCCGACCGCCTGAGCCAGCAGCTAGCGCGCGGACTCGCGCCACTGTACACCGTCTACGGCGACGAGCTGCTGCTGGCGCTGGAGGCCGCCGACGCCATTCGCGCCCAGGCGCTGCAAGCGGGATTTAGCGAGCGGGAACTGTTTACCGTCGATGGCGGTTTCAATTGGCGCACCTTAAAAATCAGCGGGGATAGTCCCTCGTTGTTCGCGGCGCAACGACTGCTGGAAATTCGGATTCCCTCCGGCAAACCGGGCGTCGAAGGCGGCCGGGCGCTGGAAGCCTATTGCGCCGCCCTGCCGCCGGACACGCTGACGCTGGTGATGTTGCCCAAACTCGACCGCCAAACGCAAAAATCCAAATGGTTCCAGGCGCTGGACACAACCGGCGTCAGCGTCGCGGCCACACCGGTGGAGCGCAGCCGTTTGCCGCGCTGGATCGAACAACGGCTAGCCGACCAGCGGCAAAGCGCCGCACCGCACACCGTGCGATTTCTCGCGGACCGGGTAGAAGGCAATCTGCTAGCAGCGCATCAGGAAATCCAGAAACTGGGATTGCTCTATCCACCCGGAGAGTTGTCGTTTGAGCAAGTCAAGGACGCCGTGCTGGATGTTTCCCGCTACGACGTGTTTAAGCTGACCGATGCGGTCTTGCAAGGCGAAACGGCGCGGGTCGTCAAAATTCTGGATGGGCTAAACAGCGAAGGCGCCGATCCGATTCTCGTGCTATGGGCGCTATCCCGGGAAATCCGCAGTCTGGCGAATATTCACTTCGCCGTCGCCGGTGGGACGCCCTTGGCGCAAGCGCTGCGCGCCGAAGGCGTGTGGGAATCGCGTCACACGCTCACGCGGCAAGCGCTCCAACGCTTGTCTCCAGCCGCGCTGGCCGCCGCGCTGCGCCATGCCGCGGAAATCGACCGAACCATTAAAGGGCTGGCCCGGGGCGACGCATGGGACATGCTATTACACCTGGCGCTGGCGCTGGCCCAGGGCAAGGTGGATAAAACGGCATGGACGGTATAACGCCCGCCAGCCCGGCTCCCTGACCTTATTAACAAAGAAGCCAACGGCGCGGCTAGCGAGCGAAACGCCGTAGGCATACCGCGCATCACAAGTATAATAAAATAATCGCTTGTCTATACAGCACGAGGAATGGAAATGGACGTTAAGGATTATACGCAACGCATCGGCCGTCGGGCGCGGGAGGCCTCGCGGCTGATCGCCCGCGCCGATTCCAACACGAAAAACCATGCGTTGATCGCGATGGCCCGGGCCATCCAGCGAGACGGCGAAAAACTGCTGGCGGCCAACGCCGAGGATATGCAACAGGCGCGGGCCAAGGGGCTGGACGAGGCGCTTCTCGACCGCCTAGTGCTAACGGAAAAAACCGTGGCGGCCATGGCGGAGGGTGTGTTGCAAATTGCCGCGCTGCCCGATCCGATAGGGGAAATCAGCGGCCTCCACTATCGACCCTCCGGCATCCAAGTCGGCAAGATGCGCGTTCCGTTAGGCGTCATCGGCATCATTTATGAAGCCCGCCCCAACGTCACCGCGGACGCCGCCGCCTTATGCCTGAAAGCCGGAAACGCCGCCATCCTGCGCGGCGGATCGGAAGCCGTTCGCTCCAATCAAGCAATTGCGGCCTGCGTGCGTGAAGGGCTGGACGCCGCGGGCCTGCCCGAAACCGTGGTGCAGGTGATCGAAACCACCGACCGCGCCGTGGTCGGCGCGTTAATCACCCTCACGGAATCGGTCGATATTATTATTCCTCGCGGCGGCAAGGGGCTGATCGAACGGATCACCCAAGAAGCGCGGATTCCCGTAATTAAACACCTACACGGCGTCTGCCATGTGTATCTTGACGACAAGGCCGATCCGGAAAAAGCGGTGCGCATCGCCGATAACGCCAAAACCCAGCGCTATGGCACCTG
>DOVS01000200.1:835-4873 GCA_003519965.1 Betaproteobacteria bacterium | reverse complement strand
CCGTCGCATGCGTTACCCCCGTCACCACCGGCGGTTCATTGACATGCTGCAACGTCACCTCGACATCGGCGGTTCCGGTCTGGCCGTTGGGCGCGGCGACGGTATAGTCGAAACCGGCGCCGGCGCCGTAGTAATTGGTCTGCGGCTGGAAATGAACGTAATGATTGGCGTCCAGATACGCGCTGCCGTGGCGGACATTGGTCACTCCGGTCATCGTCAGATCGCGGCCGGAGAAGCCGCCGAAGGTGTCGTTCGCCAATAGACTGTCGGCGCTGACGATGGTTTCGAGGTTCTCGACGCCGTTGACGCCGTCGGCGTTGGCCTGCACCTGGGTCAGATCGTCCACCCGGCTCACCAGCAGCGAATTGTGGCCGCCGCTGTTCTGGATCAGTATCCCCTGGGGAATCGCGTTGATCTTCTCGCCGGCGGTGTCCGCCGTCAGGTCGGGAGACGCCATCTGCCGGACCGCGCCGTTCTCGGTGAACTGGCCCATGGCGTAGTTGAGCGACGTCACTCCGTCTTGCGCCAAGGTGGTTTCCTCGCCGGCGTCGACCACGCCGTTGCCGTTCTTGTCCTGCCACACCCGCAGTTCGTCGAACACCGGGTCGGCGGCGGTGAGTTTGCCGTCCTCGTTGCTGTCCACCCAGCCGAGGCTGGCCAGCCCGCGGCGGTCGAGCGCGACCTGGCCGTTGGAGAACAGCTCCCGGCTGGCGTCGATGCGGCCGTTGTCGTTGCGGTCGAGCACCAGGAAGGCGTCGTTGTTGGCAATCCAGCCGGTATGCTTCAAAAAGCCGGAGTCGTCCACGTCGAAAGCGACGTTGGATTGGCCCTCGGCCACCGTGTGTATGCCGGCGCCGTTCAAATCCAGCACCACCGGCCGCCAGTGTTGGCTGGCGCCGGTTTCCGCCGCCGCCAGACCGCCGGCGCGGCCGGCGCGCTCTTCTTCCGTCAACCCCGCCTGGGGGTCGCCCAGCCGGGTCTGGATCGCCGCGGTCTTGACTTCCCATTCGGGGGCGATGGCGTCGCGCGCCAGCGCCGAATACAGAAACGCCTCGCCCAGCGACTGGAACGACTGCGGGCTGCCGGCGGGGGCGTTATAGGGCTTGCCGCTGGTGTCGTAGCGCAGGCTGGGGTTCTTCTGCGCGCCGGTGAGCGGATCGATGTCGGTGAAACGGTAGCCGTCGGTGCCGTAGCCCAGCGACGGCATGCGGTTGGGAATGATCCCCAGGGCGCTGCCGGGATTCTGCTGCTGCGCGCGGGCGATGAGGGTGTTCATGCTCGCCAGCACTTGGTGCATGACGCCGGAGACCGCCTGATCGCCGCCGGTCTGCCCTTGGGCGGAAACACCGATGCCATCGCCGTTCCATACGAAGTGGCCGCTGCCCCATGGGTCGGGCACGCTGTCGCCGCCGCCGAAGAAGCTGGAGACCAGGCTGAACACGGTGTAGGCGATGGCGACGAATTGAAGACCAGGAACGGCGTCCATCCAACCCATGGTGGTGGCGATGTTCACCGCATCGAGCGCGGTGCCGACCACGTTGTGGTTAGAGATGTCGTTGACCAGGCTGAGCGCAGCCAGCACGCCGGGCATATTATTCGGACCCTTGAGATCGCTGACCAGGCTGGTTGCGGCGCCGCTGCTGCTGTCCACCAGGCGCAAATACGCCTCGGCCCCGAAATTCAGCGCCTGGGCGCCGGCGCTAAGGGCCCCCAAGGTGTCGCCCTGCTGGAGGGCGCTGTCTAGATTCATCAGGCTCATTACCCCGGAAACGGCCTCGCTGGCGCCCATCAGGTTGCTGTTGGGGCTAATATCCAAAGCCACCTTCAGCCCCGAGGCGACAATGGGCAGCGGCTGGCCGGTTTGGATCGCCTTCAGTAGCGTGAGCGCGTCGGCGGTGTTGCTGAGGTCGTGTTGCAGGGTTTGGAAGGCGGAGGGCGGAGTGGCGTTAAAGTGAGAAAACACGGAGCTGACTTGGTCGAGGAGCGGGACAGTGCTGACATTCACCGCTTTCAGCATATCGGGCGTCACCCCCAGTTGGTTAAGCGCCGCTACCGCGCCAGCCTGGTCCGTTGGCGCTTTGCCGTCGATACTCTCAACTTGGATGACCTTGTTTCCGCTGAAAAATACGTTATAGGAATGATTATTAAGCCTTCCCATCACATTCTGGACGACGACGTTAGTCTGGGAAGCGAACGTGGAAACAAGCGAACCGTTTGAAGTCACGGTGGTATGGACGCTACCCGCCTGGGCGGGCGAAGGTATTACCAGGGGAACGGCGTTCAAGTGAAAAGCATAGACGCCGCTGCCGATGATCGGGGTTGCATCGCTTATGACCATCGGCTCATTCGCCAATGCGGAATTAGCGTTAATTCTATCCGCCATGAATACAATGCTGTGCGTGCCGTCGTATCCCCATTGGTTAATAAATCCGCCGGAGATGGGGTTATCAAGCGTAATGCGGTTGATGTAGTTCGTGTCGTAATTGCCCACGATGTCGAACCGCTCGTTGATCGCCGTAACGTAGCGTTGCCCGTAAGGTCCGATAGCGTCCCCCGGTGTGCCCGGCGCATTAATAATCACTGTGGGGATTCCCGTATAGGAACTGACAAAGGCCCAGACGGGACCGTCCAGCGAATGCGCAGACGCTCCCACGATGTGATAGCCTGGGTAAAGAGAACCGTTCTGTATACTTTTAGCGATACTCAGCGCGTCCCGTTCTCTGGTTAGCGGATCGGACTGAAGCATAATCGCCATATCCGGCCCCGTTAAGTCACTCTCGGTGACTGTGCCCCGGCCGGCAAGAAAGAGCTCTTTCGTCTGGGGATTAACGTACACCGCCACATAGTCACCACCTGCGTTGGTGTGGTCGATAACCCTGTCTAGACGCCACCCCGTGGGAACGCCAATTGGCGCGCCTTCCGTTACTTGCAGGCCTTTGACCGTGTTTTTTGCGAAGTAAACATTGGCGGCGAAAATCGCCGCTTCACCGATAGTGGCCATGAATCCCCCTTACTATTCTCCAATTAACCAAAAAAATAAATTCGTGTATAAGCGCGTCACGCATCGCCGCTAAAGTCAATGCCGGAACTTGACCAGGAACAGCCCCCAGCTGCTGGCGGCTGCGAGTTGGGAGCCATCTGGGTTGAATACGCAACTCAGAGGCGTGTCGGCATATTTCGGTATTTCGACTTTAGCGGCGACCTGGCCGCTCGCCACGTCCCATATCCAGATCGGGCGATGATCCCGGTCCCATTGGCACGCCGCCAGGTATTTGCCGTTGGGGCTGAACGCCAGGGATCTAACCTTGCTGCCCACGGGCAGCGTTTTCAGCAAGCGCCCCGAGGCGAAATCCCAAATCCGGATCGGATCCCGGTTTTCTAAGTATTGCCATTTATGGGTGATGTCATTGAGTGTCCACACTTTGACTCCGGTGTCAGTTCCGGTGGCGATCATTTTTCCATCGGCGCTCAACGCCAGCGCGGTGGGGGCCATCGTGTGAATCGAGTCGATGCGCCTGACCAGCTTGCCGGTGGCGGCGTCCCGAATATCCACGTAAGTTTTGTAGCGTTCATTTCCAGTCGGCTTCCCTGCGACATCGCGTTCGCGGACGGAGTCCACGCCGCCGTCCACCAAGTATTTGCCGCCGGGCGTGAAATAGATGGGCGTCGTGATGAGATCCTTCGCTTGCGTAGAATAGCGCAACTTTCCCGTATCGGCGCGATACGAAACGATATTGACATGAAGAGAATCGACGACGTTTGGAGGGCCGAGATCGATATAAAGCACCGCCAGGGTTTTGCTGTCTGGGCTGAAGGCAAGCGAGTGCACACCGATGGGTTGCGGGCGGGACGGGTCGATCAACGGGCCGACGATATCGCGCACCCGGGCGCCGGTTTTGGCGTTCCACAGCGAAATCACGCTTTGCCCGGCGGCCAGATAACGGCCGTCGGGACTGAAGGCGACGGCGCCAAATTCACTCCCGAGATTATCGATGCGCAAGGTGCGCACCCGTTGATGGGTCGCCACGTTCCACACCC
>DOVS01000200.1:0-806 GCA_003519965.1 Betaproteobacteria bacterium | reverse complement strand
GCCGACGGCGACGTATTTACCGTCGGGACTCCAGGCAGGCACAACCATGTCTTTCGTTCCGGAGAGCATCGAGCTGGAGAGTACGGGGCTTTCAGTCCCGCCGGCCGTGTTTCCGCCGTCATTGTTCATGAAGAGTGGATTCAGGCCGCCGGCCGCGGCGTTTAAGCCGAATAGCAAGGCCAGCACGCCCACGCTCCATGCGGATAAACGCACGGATAGACGCAATCTCGATTTTATAGCCCAACGCCCGCCGCGCCGCGCCGGCGCCCCTGCGCTATATTGTTTAGGGTTCGCCGCGTAGTGGCGCGGTGCGCCACGCATAGTCGATGAGCCGCAGCGGTTAACGCAGCGTTCGCTCATTATCAATGGGTCGTGGCCTTCGGTTGCGCGGGCGGCCATGTGCGGACGGCGATTTTTCCTCCCTGTTGGGGATCGGGGAGCAGCGCGTTGACGGTTTGTCCCGGCAGCACGTTTTGCAGCAGTTCGTTTAGCATCTCGTCGGTCTGGCCGAAAGGCGCGGCGATGTCGATCAGCCAGAAATGCTCGCCGCTTTTCCATTCGTGAGGAGCGATATGGGGATGGCCGCCGCGCAGGCGAGCGTCGATGGCGTCGCTGACCGCCGCCCAGGTGAAGAAGGCGAAGGGAATGCCGTTTTTTGTGTAGAGGCGGCATTGATCGAGGACGACGGGCGGCAGCACTCGCCAGTCCATGTCCGCCAGAAAGGTGAATTTACGGTGGGCGTCGCGGGCGAACAGCCACAGGGCGGGGCCGAGGATCGGCAGCTTGGCCAGCGCCGCGCGCGCCTC
>DOVS01000160.1 GCA_003519965.1 Betaproteobacteria bacterium | reverse complement strand
GGTGTCGCGCAGACGGACGCGATGCTTCACTATGCGCACTTGCCTAATGAAAACGCCGAACTGGCGCACTTTCCCATTGTCTCGCCGTCGCCTGTTCCGGCGGCGGCGCATACGCCCGGCAACGCGGTGATTTTCGCCCGGCCGCGGGAGTTCGCCATGTTCGTTTATCCTCGCGGACTCCAACCGCCCAGCGCGGCGCAAAGCGCGCGCCGCTTTAACGGCACAGAAAATAGCGGCGCTTTCCAGAGCAAATTAGGCAGCTTGCACGCCGGTAGCGACCGGGCGGGGATGCTGACCGAGGCGCAGGACTTTGTTTCCCCGGATTCAAAAAACTATCCGGGTCAATACGTGCGCCGGATTTCGGCGCTGAAAGCGCCGATGAACCGGCTCGCGGGGCCGCCGGTGCAGGCGCTGTTGGCGCTGCGTCCGGCGTCCCTGGACGGCCTGCGGGCGGCGGTGACGGCGCTGCTGGGCGAACCCATCGACGAATTTCTCAAGTCGGCGGATTATCCCGGCCAGTTGGCCCAATTGCAAGACAGCTTGACCGCCTTGCTCGTCTTGGGGGTGCGCGACGGGGATCGCGAGAATGCGCTGATTCAGGCGCTGTTGGTTTGCCATGCGGCGGAATTGATCGAGAATGCGCCCGCTATTCTCGATACGCCCGAGGCGTTGCGCGAACCGTTGCAGGCGAGTCCCTTGCTGTCGGCGGTGATTTTCCCCTTGCCGCCGGTAAAGCCGGCTACGAGAGGGGACGGAGCGGCGGCGGTGCGCGGTTACGTGAAGCCGCTGGGGTTCGCCGATCTGAATGTCGTCAAACAGCGTTTGGTGCGCTACCGGCTGGGCGATCTGGCGTATGTCGAGAACGTGATGCGCGGCGAGAGCAAGGAGCGGGCCGAGCATCACCGCCAGCAGGTGGAAACCGACGATTACGACGCCATTAACCAGACGGACGGCGAAACTCATGAGCAGGATTACAATGGGCGCGCAACGACGGCGGAACAGGCGGCCGCTAATCCGCTCAACGATCTCAAGCGAGAGTTCGACAGCCTGAAAAAGGATTATGGCTCCGACGGCCTGTCGGTGACCGTCACCGGGGGCTGGACGGATACGCTGGACGGTCCGCAGACGCTCGATAATCAAGCGGCGGCTTACGCCAGAAGCTTGCTGGATCGCGCCGCCGCCCGGGTGGCGCGGCGCGTCGGCTCGGAACGCAGCCGGCGTTCGCTGGAGGAGTTCAGCGAACATAATATCCGGCGTTTTCATAATGAAGAGGGCGTCAATCACGTCATCGGCGTTTATCGTTGGATCGACGAGGTGCATGCCGCGCACTTGGAGCATCGCGGCAGCCGTCTGGTGCTGGAATGCGTGATGGCCAGCCCGGCGGCGGATTACGTGCGGCGTAACAATGTATTGCACGGGGTGAATGTGACGGCGCCGATTCCGCCATGGATCGGGGATAAGAAAATCGCCCCCATTCATTCCGCCGCGGATATGACGCGGGACAATTACGCCGCCCTCGCCGCGCGTTACGCCGCCGCCGGGGTCGAGCCGCCGCCGCCGCAAAGCCAAGTGGCCAGCGCCGCGTTGTCGAGCGATCCGCCTCGCGCCAGTGCGCAGCTAGAAGTACCGCCGGGTTATGTCGTCGCGTCGGCGCTGGTTAGTTACGGCTGGACGGCGAGTCCCGCGCCGGCGCAAGGGGCGGCGGTTACCCCCGCCCTCGATGTGCTGGTGGGCGGCGCGGCGCTGAAAATCGATCCAACCCAAGATCCCAATCCCGGCGCCAAGGCGCTATCGAGCGTTCCGCCCGCCGACGCCGCGTTGCCGGCGGCGGTGATTTCCGCCGGCGTGAATTACAGGGTTAACCTCGCGGTGACGTGTACTTGCCCGGACGACGCGGCGGTGTTCCAGCGTTGGCAAATGACCGCTTACGACGCCGTCATGTCGGCCTACGCGGCGCGTAAGCGCGAGTATTACGCGGCGATGGAACGGTATGCGGAGCATTTCGCGCGCCAAGCCGCCGTGCGCCGCCGCGAAGTAGAGTACGGGGCGCTGCAAAAAACGGCGATTCAAATTCTGATCGGCGATTTCCTGCTTCAGGAAGATTCGGCCGGAAAGCCGCAAGGCGCACCGCCGGCGTGGTGCGAGGACGTCGTGAATTTTAATCTGATTCCGTTTTTTCGCCGCGCGCTGGAATGGGTGGAGATGACGTATACGTTTTACGGCGATTATTTCGCTAGCGACGACGCGAGCCGCCCCGCCTGGCTGACGATGATTCAGGCTAAGGACGAGCGGCCGGGATTTCACGAGTTCTTGCAAGCCGCCGCGGCGCGCTTGTTGGTCGCGGTGCAGCCGGACGAGGCGCTCCAAATGCTGTTTTATCTGGCGTCCGGCGGGCGCTTCTGGTTCGGCGAGGCGGTGCTGACGCCGGTGCATGCGGCGGATGTGTGGTTAGTGAATGCCTTGAAGTCGCTGGCGCACGAACCGCGCACCGAGCCGGATAGTCCGCCGTGGGAGGTGGACGTGGCGACTTCCCATCTGATGCTCCAGGATGACGCCCGTTTACCGGATTACCAAGAAGAACCGGCGGCGGGTACGCCATGATCGCCGCGGCCGCCGGCTTGCCGGTCGGGACGGTGCTGCCCTACGCGGCGCCGGTTAACAACGCGCAGGCGGTGGGGAGCGGCTATCCCAATCCGGAATCGCGGGCCTACGATCTGCACCTGGAACAGTGCGGCTGGCTAGTCTGTGACGGCCGTCCCGTGGCGGTTGCCCGCTACCCGGAATTATTCCGCGTGATCGGCGGCCTCTACGGCAAGGACAGCTCCGGCAAGTTCTTGCTGCCGGATTACCGTGGCCGTTTCTTGCGCGGGGTGAATGGCGATGCGCAAGGTCCCGACCAGCTACTTCGGGATCCCCAGGCGGCGCAGCGCGATCCGTCGGGCGCTGGCGGCTGGAGCGGCAACCAAACGGGGTCCGTGCAGGAAGACGCGCTCCAAGCGCACGCGCACCATTATCAGAAAGCCATCGCCGCAGGTACGGCAGCCGAAGGCAGTCCGGTATTCGGCGCCGATGAAACGCCCGATCCGCAGACGACGGGAATGGCGGCGCCGACGGATTATCAGCCCGCGATTACCGTCCGCAAGGCGCCGGAAACACGGGTCAAGAACGTTTACGTCAACTTTATCATCCGGTTTACCCAGCGGCCCGTCGCGATCGATTTTCCCGGCGGCCGTTTTGTCAGCGCGCTCGACGATATCGGCGTGTGGCTGCCGTAGGGCGCTCGCCGCTTACTCACGATCCGGCGGTGTTTATCTTCCAATGACCGCCGCCGGCCCGGGGCGCCGCCGTGTTTTTTCGCGTTCGGCGGCGTATGCGCCGCAATCCCGGCGAAGGGGCGGTGCGGCCTATAACGCGCGTGGCGGTATTCCGCGCCGTCAAATTTCACACTCGCCCCGGCAAACCCGTCTTTACCACACAACGCATTGTCGCCCAGCGCAGTCCGGGCCCGCCGAACAATAGACGAGAACATGGCGGGACCCGTTGCCGGGACACGGCGAATCTCATCCATCAGCGGAGCCGGTAATGACAACGGAATACGAATTCGTCAACGTGGACACTTATATGGCGACGGAGGTGTTTGCCGAGAATCTCCGCGCGGCGAATCCGGCGAAGGCGTGCGTATCCTCCGATGACAAGACCGCCGCCGCCGATGCCGCCGCCGCCCGTTTTTTCTATGTTCCTTGGCAATACCTGAACGCCTCCCAGGGCGCGCGGGAATATTTTTATTCCACCGGCTGGCTTGCTTTCGAGGCGAAGGCGGCGCCCGATCCGGCGGCCGGGGAGGAAGACGGCGAGCCGTCCGGCAATGTCAAGCCGCCGTTGCGGCGCAGCCAGAGAATTCCGGCATACCCCGGCGTTCAGTACATGTTGATTCCCGGCGTTAACGACATCCAAGTGGCGCAGAGCGGCAGTGCGGCGAATGCGAATGACATCGAGGTGGTGTCTCCACCCTCCGGGGTGAATCCATTCACGGTCGCCATCGACTGGTATTGGGGAGAAAACCGCATCGGCGTGACCGATTTCCTGAAGCCGGGCGTTACCGCGTTGTTTCAGGCGGGCGGTAAGCGGTTGTTCATGCCGCTGTCCCCGGCGCAAAGGAAAGCGCGTTACGCCCCGGCCGAGTTAACGGGCGTGACGCCTTATGTGACGCCCGCCAACGCCTTGAAGGTCATGATTGTTTTCCAGAAACAGGATGAAAAACGCTTTGTCTACGTTTTTTCTCCGCAATCCGCTAGTTAATTGATTTCCGAACCCGCAAGGGGTTCCGA
Organism: Betaproteobacteria bacterium; assembly: GCA_003519965.1. Classification (GTDB taxonomy): domain Bacteria; phylum Pseudomonadota; class Gammaproteobacteria; order Burkholderiales; family UBA9220; genus UBA9220. Next base: position 511 of record DOVS01000160.1, on the reverse strand, counting down.
GACGGCGCGAGGAGGTTTGCGGGCTCAGCTCCCGGCGCCGGTTTTTCGCTTGAGTCCCAACTTTGGATCAAAAAGGAGTTATCGATGAGCACGACATTTAATGTAACGATGGATGTTCAGGATATGCAGGGGAAAACGGTGTTGGTTTTTCTAAAACCGCAAAGCCCGCAGCGTAACTATCTCATCCATGCCTGGCAGGTATTGACCGGCTCCGCCGGGGCGACCGAATCGTTCGATTACGAAGCGGTGATTTCCACCGATGTGACCAGCAGCGGCGAGAAGCCCGGCAATATCATTACTTCCGGCGGCACGACTATTCTGCCCGGTCAACTGTTCGAGGCCACCAGTCCCAACGGCCTGTCGCCTAAGCTGCAACTGGCGCCTACCTCGCTGGCGCAGGAAAAGCTGACCCCGGAACAGTGCGGCGTCATCAACAAAACCAATCCCTTTATCCAATTCGACAGCAATTGGTACGTCAACAAGCGGCCGGTAGTCACCATGCCGTATGCAG
>DOVS01000186.1 GCA_003519965.1 Betaproteobacteria bacterium | reverse complement strand
GGCGCTGGTGGTGTGGGTGCTGAACGCCGGTGAAATTCCCCACGCCCTCGGGCTGATTTTCTACCACGCCCTCAGTCCCGCCGCTGCGGGAGGCGGTTTCGCGGGGGCGACCGTGGCCGCCGCGATGCGCTTCGGCATTGCCCGCGGGGTGTTTTCCAACGAGTCCGGCCTGGGTTCCGCGCCGATTGCCGCCGCCGCCGCGCGCACGCGCGATCCGGTCAAGCAAGCGTTGGTGAGCATGACCCAGACATTCATCGATACGCTGGTGGTGTGCAGCATGACCGCTCTGGTGATTTTGACCGCGACGCCTTGGCTTCACGGCGTCGGCGCCGAGCGCTTGACCAGCGCCAGCTTCGCCGAAACCCTCGGGTCCGGCGGCGCGGTGTTTGTCGCCTTGGCGACCGCCGTGTTCGCTTATTCCACCTTGCTGGGCTGGAGTTATTATGGCGAAAAGGCGGTGGAGTATTTAGCGGGGCCGCGAGCGGTGCGCGCTTACCGGGTCGTTTTCATTTCCATGGTGACCGTTGGCGCGATGATGAAGCTCGATTTCGTGTGGAGTTTTTCCGATTTGATGAATGGGATGATGGCGATTCCCAACTTGATCGCGCTATTGTTGCTGTCCAAGGTCGTCCGGCAGGAAACCCGGCGCTATTTCAATTCCTGAGCGGCCCGCTTCGCGGTGGTTGGGATGCGGGTTTTTGCGGTATGATCGTTCGGATGATATTGCATGGAGTTAACCACATGACAAAAATGGTGAATTGCGTCAAACTCGGCCGCGAAGCCGAGGGCATGGAGCGTCTTCCCTATCCCGGTGCATTGGGCCAACGTATTTTCGATAATGTGTCGAAGGAGGCATGGGACGCTTGGGTGCGCTACCAGACCATGCTGATTAACGAAAACCGCCTCAACTTGGCGGACCCGGCGGCGCGGAAATACCTGATCGAGCAAGCCGAAGCCTATTTCTTCGGCGGCGGAGTAGACGCGGTTTCGGGCTATGTTCCCCAGAACCGCTAATTCTTGAGCCCGCTTCGCCGGGGCCGCCGGAGCGCCTGGCGCCATCCAAGGCATCGTCTATGAGCGACTTTAGCGCCGCCGAGCACTATATTAATCGCGAGCTCAGCCTGCTCCAGTTTAATCACCGGGTGCTGGAGCAGGCGGTCGATCCCGCCAATCCGCTGCTGGAACGGTTGAAGTTTCTCTGTATCGCCAGCAGCAATGTGGACGAGTTCTTTGAAGTGCGGGTCGCCGCGCTCCAGGAGCAAATTCGTTTCGGCGCCGCGGTCACCGGGCCGGAGGGCCTGTCCCCGCGCCAGGCGTATAAGCTGGTCAGCACCGAGGCCCATCGGCTGGTGGAGCGCCAGTACCGGGTGCTGAACGATGTGTTGTTGCCCGAGCTCGCCGAAGAGGGCGTCCGTTTTCTCCGCCGCAGCGATTGGAGCGAGGCTCAGCAGGAATGGATCCGCGATTATTTTTTCCGCGAGCTGGCGCCGGTATTGACGCCGATTGGGCTGGATCCGTCCCATCCGTTTCCCCGCGTGCTGAACAAAAGCCTTAATTTCGCCGTCGAACTCGAGGGCAAGGATGCGTTCGGGCGCAATTCCGGAACCGCCGTCGTACAAGCGCCGCGGTCTTTGTCGCGGGTTATCCGGCTGGCGCCGGAAGTCGCGGTTTGCGAATACGATTTCGTCTTTCTGTCGTCGATCTTGCACGCCCATGTCGCTGAGTTGTTTGCCGGCATGCAGGTGCGCGGTTGCTATCAGTTCCGGGTCACCCGCAACAGCGATCTGTTTGTGGACGAGGAGGAGATCAGCAATCTGCGCATCGCGCTGCAAGGCGAACTGCCGCATCGTAACTATGGCGAGGCGGTGCGGCTGGAGGTGGCGGAGATTTGTCCGGACGGCATGGCCAGCTTCTTGCTGGGGCAGTTTAACCTGGAACGGGACGGGCTGTTCCGCGTTAACGGCCCCGTCAATTTGGTGCGCTTGATGCAGGTGCCTGGCTGGGTCGACCGCCCCGACCTGAAATTTAAGCCGTTTCTACCCGGTGTGGCGGAAGAATTCACCGGCCAGGAGGACATCTTCGCCGTCATTCGCCAAAACGATATTTTGTTGCACCATCCCTATCAGTCGTTCAATCCGGTGGTCGATTTCATTAAACAGGCGGCGACCGATCCCGACGTGATGGCGATCAAGCAGACGGTTTACCGCACCAGCGCCGATTCGGCGCTGATGCAGGCATTGATTACCGCCGCCCAGGACGGCAAGGAAGTGACCGCGGTGGTGGAATTGATGGCGCGCTTCGACGAAGAGGCGAATATCAATTGGGCGAAACGGCTGGAGGATGCCGGCGTCCATGTGGTGTATGGAGTGGTCGGCCATAAGACGCACGCCAAAATGGCGATGGTGGTGCGGCGGGAAGCGCAAGGCCTGTGCCGCTACGCGCATCTGGGCACGGGTAATTATCATCCCAGCACCGCCAAGTTGTACACCGATTTTGGCTTATTAACGTGCCGCGAGGACTTGTGCGCCGACGTCCATGAAGTGTTTCTCCAATTAACCGGCTTGGGCAAGGCCACCAAGCTGACGCATGTGTGGCAGTCGCCGTTCACCCTCCACACCAACTTGATGAAGGCGATCGAGGAAGAGGCCGCTTGCGCTCGCGCGGGCGGGAAGGCGGTCATTATCGCCAAGATGAACGCGTTGCTGGAGCCGGAGATCATTCAGGCGCTGTATGCGGCGTCGGCGGCGGGAGTGAAGATTCACTTGATTATCCGCGGGGTGTGCGCGTTGCGTCCCGGCGTTCCCGGGGTTTCCGAAAATATCCGGGTGCGTTCTATCGTCGGCCGTTTCCTGGAGCATTCTCGGGTGTTCTATTTTTATGCTGGCGGCGCGGAACGGGTTTACCTGTCCAGCGCCGATTGGATGAGCCGCAATTTTTTCCGCCGTATCGAAACCTGTTTTCCTATTCTGGATCCAAAATTAAAGAAGCGCGTTATTCGCGAGGCGTTGCGAGCCAGCTTGCGAGACAACGGCCAGGCATGGGACATGATGCCGGACGGCCGTTATCTTCGCCGCAGCGCGCGCCGCGCCAAGCCCTACACGGCGCAATCGGCGTTGTTGGCGTTGTTGGCCAAACCCGTGAAGTAGCGAGTATTTGCCCGGCGTAGCGGCCGACATCGACCTGTCATCCTTTCCGCGCATCATGGTGATCCCGTTTCAAGGCGGCGTTATGAGCAGGCTGGAGACATGGCGAGACCACAAGCGGTTCTGCGCACGCGCAACGTAACCGTGCTGGACGAGGCGATTGTCGGCGCATTCGGCTTGTCGCCGGGGACGCGGTATACCCGTGTCAGAGCGGATCCGACCTTGCGCGAGACCGGGCCGCTGCACCCCCGCCAAGAGAGCCGTATCGACCGTCGCGTCGAGGAAGCGCCGGCGGCTTGCGAGTGGTTGCGGCGCAAAAGCGGTTGCTACGGAGTTTATCTCGGTTTCAACAGCAGCGAGGTACGCACCGAGTCGGTATTCAATCCCGTTAATGATGAAATTCACGACGCCGAGGCGCTAATCGCCGAAGGTTATCTGGCGCGCCATTTTGTTCGGGCGCCTTATCGGGAAAAAATGAGCATCATCCGCCGAGTGCGCGATGCCGTGCAAAAAGGACCGCTACGCGGCTATTTGCCGCTTCATCGGCGCACGTTGATGGACCGGCGGCGGGAACTACGGCGGCCGCGCTGGCGACGCAGGGGATCAGGCGGATTATGCACGCCTTCAGCCAATTGCGGACCATTAACGGCGACTATTTGCGTTCCGCCGCGGTTTCGCTAAAGCCAGCGCATTGTGCGCGCCTCGTTTAACGGTGATGGTGCGTATATTGCCGGGGCGGAATATTTTCCGCATTTCGTGCGCTTGAGTACGCCCTAAACGCCAAGTTGGCGCGGCGTTCTCGACTTAAGCGGTTTCCAGCGCCGTCAGGTGCTCGTTTGGCGTGCCGAATGGTAGAATTTTCAGTCCGATACCGATATTTTTCCACTCCCGGCTTTCCGCCTTGAGCATGGTTTCGGCCAGCCGGTTTTTTTGGAGCCAGCACCGTTCCAGCGAGAGGGCGAAGGTATTGGCGCGCCATTTCAGGTGGAAACGGGGTAAGGGAATATCCGTCCGGCTACGGTAGAATAAGATGGCGAGGCGCAACGCGAGGATCAACGCCCAGTCTCTCGTGTCCAGCTGGCGGTTTTGCAGTTTCCCCAAGGCGCCGCGCTGGGCGAGAATCAGCAGACCGAGGCTGCGCTGCTCCGTTCTGGAGAACCCTGGCATGTCGGCGTTGCCGACAATATACGCGCCGTGTTTGTGATAGCTGCTATTGGCAATGTCCAGTCCGGCTTCGTGCAGCTTTGCCGCCCAGCCGAGTTGTTGTTGCGCGGCGTCCATGTCGAGGGAGACAAATTCGCCGACTTGCTCCAGCAGGGCGGAAGCCAGCTCTTCCACCCGCATCGCTTGTTCGCGGTCGATGTGATAGCGCTGCATGAATTGCCTGACGGTGCCGTCGCGGGTGTCGTGGCGGGAAATACGCCCCAGCAGGTCGTAAAGCAGCCCTTCGCGCAGCCCACTGCTGGAGATCGTCATCTGCGCGACGCCAAGCTCCGCAAATACCGCGGACATAATGGCGAAACCGCCGGCGATGACCGGTTCTCGCTCCGGGCGGAGAGCGGCAAGGTTCAGTTTTTTGCTGTCTTTCGCCTTGAGTAGTTCGGCGCGTAGTTTGGCGAGACCGTCGGTCGTGATGCCGCCGCTGCTGAACTGATTGGCTTCCAGCACCTCTGCGAGCGCCCGGGCGGTGCCGGAGGAGCCAATGGCTTGTCGCCAGTGGGGGCTGGAGAAATCGCCCGCCATATTTCGTAGTTCGGTGCGCGCGGCGAGTTCGGCGCTGTTCAGCGCGTTTCGGGTGATCTTGCCGTCGGGAAAATAACGCTGACTATAGGTGACGCACCCCATGTAGCGGCTTTCCGTTTCATGAGGCGTGAAGCGGCTGCCGATAATCAATTCGGTGGAGCCGCCGCCGATATCCACGACCAGGCGTTTTTCATCGGTGGGCGGCAGCCGATGGGAAACCCCGAGGTAAATTAAGCGCGCTTCTTCGCGCCCGGTGATGATGTCGATGGGGAACCCCAGCAGCGCCTCGGCCTTTTCCAGGAACGCAGCGGCGTTTTTCGCCACGCGCAAGGTGTTGGTGCCGACGGCGCGCACGGCGTGGGGCGGGAAACCGCGCAGCCGCTCGCCGAAACATTGCAGGCAGGCTAGTGCGCGGTGCTGGGCGGCCTCGTCTAGATATTTTTGCGGCGTCAGGCCGCCGGCGAGACGAATGGTTTCCTTGAGCGAATCCAGCGGGTAAATTTGGTCGTCGACGATCCGCGCCACTTCCAGACGGAAACTATTGGAGCCTAAGTCGATGGCGGCGAGCGTCGTGAATTCTTGCATGGCTGTCTGAAATTATTTACTAACTTCCTGTTCGATTTCTTCCACCGTGACGTGGCGCACGTCTTTACCTTTAACCATGAAAACCACGTATTCCGCCATGTTTTTGGCGTGGTCGCCGATGCGCTCCAGCGCTTTGACGACGAATAAGATTTCGATCGACATGGAAATCTTGCGCGGGTCTTCCATCATAAAGGTAATCAGGTGGCGCAGGGTGGAGCGGAACTCATTGTCCACCGCCATATCCTGGCGCACCACTTCGGCGGCGGCGGATAAATCCAGGCGGGCGAAGGCGTCCAGCGATTTGCGCAGCATGTCCCGCACTAAATCGCTCATATGCTTGATTTCGGTAAAACGGGGCATCGACAGTTGATCGCTTTCGTACAGCAGCTTGGTCATGCGCCCGATTTTTTCCGCCTCGTCGCCGATGCGCTCCAGGTCGGTTACCGTCTTGATCACCGTCATAATCATCCGCAAGTCGCCGGCGGTGGGTTGGCGGCGGGCGATGATTTGATTGCAGTCCTCGTCGATTTCCACGTCCAGGGCGTTGACCCGGTGATCGTTCTCAATCACTTGTTCGGCGAGCTTGGTGTCTCCTTCGGACAGCGCTTCGATGGCGTGAATAATTTGCTGCTCCACCAAGCCGCCCATTTGCAGCACGCGGGAGCGCGCCCCCTCCAGTTCAGTATCGAACTGCTTGGACGTATGCTCATGCTGCATGGCGCTCCTCCTTGAGTGGGGTGATAGAATCTGGCGAAGGTGAATATTTTAATGAATTTTTATTACAGTTATGTTGAGGCCCGCGTCATTAAGTGAATGTCTTCACGCCTTGATCGGCGCCCAGCAGCAGCACGTCGGCTGGCCGCGCGGCGAATAGACCGTTGGTGACCACGCCGGTTATTTGGTTGATCTTCTCCTCCAGTTCTACTGGATTGAGGATGTGCAGTTGGTGCACGTCCAGAATGATGTTGCCATTGTCGGTGGTCACGCCTTGGCGCAGCACCGGCTGGCCGCCCAGCTTGACGAGCTCCCGCGCGGCATAACTGCGGGCCATGGGAATGACTTCCACCGGCAAGGGGAAGCGTCCCAGCATGCCCACCAATTTACTGTCGTCGGCGACGCAGATAAATTGCCGGCTACAGGCAGCAACGATTTTTTCCCGCGTGAGCGCGCCGCCGCCGCCTTTAATCATATGTAAATGCTCGGTGATTTCGTCGGCGCCGTCCACGTACACCGCCAGCTCGTTCACGTTGTTCAGGTCAACCACTTCGACGCCGTGACCGCGCAGCCGTGCCGCGGTGGCCTCGGAACTGGCGACCGCGCCGTCGATCCGGTGCTTTATTTTACCCAATTCGTCGATGAAGTAGTTGGCGGTGGAGCCGGTGCCCACCCCGATAACTCCCGCCGACGGGACATAGTCGAGCGCGGCGCGGGCGACTGCTTGTTTCAATTCATCCTGAGTCATGATTGTTCTTTAAATTTGCATCGCTGTTAGTTATTGAGACGCCGTGCTTCCACGCACTCCCCCCGCCTTCTGGTGAGACGAAATTCCTGCTACCCTCTGTGCAGTTATTTTACAGGGAATAGCATGAAAGCGAACCGCAAAGAAGCTGCAACCCGCGATTATCTGGAAAAAATCCTCACCGCTCAAGTTTATGACGTTGCCATAGAAACGCCGCTAGAGCAAGCGCCGAACCTATCGCGGCGGTTGGGCAATGCTCTGCTATTGAAACGGGAAGACATGCAAGAGGTGTTTTCTTTTAAATTACGCGGCGCGTACAACAAAATGGCGCAATTGCCGGCCGCCGCGCTTAAGCGGGGCGTAATCGCCGCCTCCGCCGGCAATCACGCGCAGGGAGTGGCGCTGGCGGCGCAAAAGCTGGGCTGCGCCGCGATGATTGTAATGCCCGTTACGACGCCGCAGATCAAAGTGCAGGCGGTGGCTTCCCGCGGCGCCGAAGTGGTGTTGTCCGGCGATTCTTACGAAGAAGCCTACCAGCAGGCCTGTGTTCTGGTCGAGAAACATCGGCTTACCTTCATTCATCCCTACGACGATCCGGCGGTCATCGCCGGTCAGGGAACCGTCGGCATGGAAATCCTGCGCCAGCACGCCAAGCCGATCCATGGAATTTTCGTGCCGGTGGGCGGCGGCGGGTTGATCGCCGGCATCGCCGCCTACGTCAAGCGGCTCAAGCCGGAAACGCGCATTATCGGCGTCGAGCCTGCCGACGCCGACGCCATGTATCGCTCTTTGCGCAAGGGATCGCGGACGCCATTGTCCCATGTGGGGTTGTTCGCCGACGGCGTGGCGGTAAAAAACGTCGGCGCGGAAACCTTTCGCTTGTGCCGTGAATTGGTGGATGAAATCGTGCGGGTCGATAGCGACGCCATTTGCGCGGCGATCAAGGACGTGTTCGAGGATACCCGCTCGATCCTGGAGCCCGCCGGCGCGCTCAGCGTGGCTGGCGCGAAGGCTTACGCCGCCCGGGAGAAAATTCGCGGCGAAACGCTGGTGGCGATCGCTTCCGGCGCCAACATGAACTTCGACCGCTTGCGTTACGTTGCCGAACGCGCCGAGTTGGGCGAGCAGCGCGAAGCGGTGCTCGCGGTGACGATTCCCGAGCGGGCGGGCAGCTTCAAGCAGTTTTGCACCTTGCTGGGTGCGCGCAATATCACCGAATTCAATTACCGCTACGCTAATGCCGAGGAAGCGCAGGTTTTCGTCGGCGTGCAAGTGCAGCATCGGACGGAGAGCGAGAAACTCGTCGCCATGCTGCAAAAAAACGGCTTACAGGCAATCGACCTATCGGACAACGAGATGGCCAAGCTGCACGTCCGCTACCTGGTGGGCGGCCGGGCGCCGCAAGCGAAAAACGAAATACTCTATCGTTTTGAATTTCCCGAGCGTCCCGGCGCGTTGATGCAATTTTTGAACCGCATGAGCCATAATTGGAACATCAGCTTATTCCATTACCGTAACCATGGCGCCGACTACGGCCGGGTTTTAGTGGGGATACAGGTGTTGCCCAGCGATAAGGCGGCGTTTCAGGCGTTTCTCGGCGAGCTAGGCTACACGTTCTGGGATGAAAGCGAGAACCCGGCGTATCGCTTGTTCTTGAGCTGAGCATTCCGCGGCGTCCCGCTCCGCCGGGTGCAGCCACGGGCCGGGCATCTATGCTATGCTTAACATGCGTGTTGAATCTTCGACCACTATCGCAGGCGATGAACAAACTACTGTTA
>DOVS01000017.1 GCA_003519965.1 Betaproteobacteria bacterium | reverse complement strand
CCGTTTACACCACGATCCACGAGGCCGACCAGAAAGCGGCGAACCAAGCCCTCGTCCAGGGAGTGATGGCCTATGACCTGCGCCATGGATACCGCGGGCCGGAAGGCTATATCGACTTGTCTGGAATCGAGGGGAAGTTGACGGATGGGATCGACGAGGCGCTGCAAGACATCCGCCCAAGCAACGGTCTGGTGCCGGCGGTTATCCTGTCGGCGAACCGCCAGGTGGTTCGCGCCTATCTCAAGGATGGGCGGACGGTGCATATTCGGGGCGCGGGCCTTCAATTTGCCCAAAAATACTTAACCGGCGCTGTCCCGAAACGGCTGCGGTTGCGCCGCGGGGCGTTGATCCGGGTGGAGAAGGACGGCCTAGGCGGTTGGCGCATTGTCCAACTACCGCGGGTGGAGGCGGCGCTGGTCTCGATGGATCCGGTGACGGGGGCGGTTCGGGCGCTAGCGGGCGGGTTTGATTTTAGCCGCAGTAAGTTTAACCATGCGACGCAGGCTTGGCGGCAGGCGGGGTCGAGCTTTAAACCCTTTATTTATTCCGCCGCACTGGAAAAGGGTTTTACGCCGGCGACCGTAATCAACGATGCGCCGTTGGTGGTGGATCCTTCTCAAACCGGCGGCCAGCCTTGGGATCCCCACAATTTCGAAGGCGATTATTCGGGGCCGATGCGGATGCGTGAAGCACTCGCGCAGTCGAAGAACCTAGTTTCTATCCGCATTTTGCAGGCGATCGGTACGCAATATGCGCAAGATTACATTACCCGCTTTGGTTTTTCTCCCGAGCAGCACCCCCCTTACTTAACGATGGCGTTGGGCGCGGGGTCGGTGACGCCGCTGCAAATGGCGACGGCTTATTCGGTTTTCGCCAATGGCGGGTTTTACGTGAAGCCTTACTTCATCGGGCGGATACTGGATGCGCGCGGCAACGTCATTGCGCAATATCGGCCGGCCGCCGCCGGCAAGGGGGCGAAGCGGGTCATTGATGGCCGCAACGCTTTTTTAATGACCAGCATGATGGGCAGTGTGATTCGGCATGGCACTGGCGCTCGCGCGATGCAGCTCGGGCGGCATGACCTGGCGGGGAAAACCGGCACGACCAACGATTTCGTCGATGCCTGGTTTTGCGGTTTTAACCCGGACTTAGTGGCGGTGGCGTGGGTCGGTTTCGACAAGCCGCGAACCTTGGGGCGGCATGAAACCGGCGCCCGGGCCGCGCTGCCCATTTGGATGGGATATATGCGCAAAGCGCTGGCGGGTGTGCCGGAAGCGATTTCACCCGTGCCGGAAGGCGTGGTGGTGGAAAATATTGATCCGCAAACCGGCGCGTCCATGCCGGGCGGCAAGGGAGGGATTCCCGAGTACTTTTACCAAGAGAACGTACCGTCTGACGTGACGCCGGTATTGGGCGGCGGCGGAACGGCGGGCGGCGGAACCGCCTCGGAAGAAGTGAAGGCGCAATTATTTTAGCGGCAAGCCCATGTCGAGAAACTCCCAGGCGCAAAAACAGCAGATGCGTATTCGTATCGCGCAGCAAGCCGCCCGGTTGATGGCGGAGGACGGCGTTCAGGACTACGCTGCGGCTAAGCGTAAAGCCGCCCGCCAGTTAGGGACGCCGGATAGCCATAGCTTGCCGACGAATGGAGAGATTGAACAAGAGCTGCGCAGCTATCAGGCGCTATATCAGCGGGATGAGCAGCGGGAGCGGTTGCGTTTTCTGCGCCAGCAAGCGTTGGCGGCGATGGAATTGCTCGAACTGTTCGACCCGCGCTTGACCGGGTCGGTGCTGAATGGCACGGCGACCCGTCACTCCGATATCAATCTTCATGTTTTTCCAGAGAGCGCGAAAGAGCTGGAGATGTTTTTGCTGAACCGGAAAATGCGGTATAAATACAGCGAAAAACGTTTCCATTTCGGTAATGAAATACGCATGATCCCTATTCTTATGTTGCATGAAGCCGGCGCCGCGATTGAAGTCGCTATTTTCTCCTTGGACGACTTGCGCCGCGCACCGCGCGCGCCGGTGGAAGGTCGGCCGATGGACCGCGCCAAACCCCATCAAGTCAGGGCGCTGTTGGCAATGGATTGAACCCTGGCGGTTGCGCGGCGGCTGGCTTTTCAACGCAATTTGCTTCAGAATGAATACCATTAACATGTCATCATCGGCGCTGCTCTAGGGCGGGGGCTCGCCCGCTCCCCGGTGTCAAGGAAGCATGGAGAATTCAAAAGACCAATCAAAGCGAACCCATTCCGCTGGCGCGGAGGACTACAGTAAGTACCTGGTTCATTCCAAAACGGAAATCGTTTATATTCTGCGCGCGGTTATACAGAAGCGGGGGTTGGTGACCGCTTACTTTAACCAGGGAAAGGATTTTATCTTGACCTCCTTCCTTGACGTGGACGCCAACCGCGTCATTTTGGATTATGGCGCGAAAGAGGCGCATAACCGGAAGATTCTCGATAGTCAGAAAATTGTCGTGGTGACGACCCAAGATCGAGTAAAAGTCCAATTTTCCGTTCCCGGGATCGAGGTCATCCGCTATGAAGGAGGAAACGCCTTCCGCATTCCCTTGCCTGAATCCGTGTTGAAGTTGCAGCGGCGGGAGTTTTTCCGAATCGAGACACCGATTACCGCCCCGCTGCAATGCACCATTCCATTGGATGATGGTCGTGAGATTCCTATTACGATTACCGATGTTAGCATCGGCGGGGTCGGGATCATCGGTTGTCCCCCCGATCTTGAGTTGGCGCCGGGAATGACGTTTCCCGGGTGCCATATTGCCTTGCCCGACCTCGGCGAGGTGGTCGCCACGCTCGAAATTTGCAGCACCTTCGACGTCACGCTAAAAAACGGGGCGATCACCAAGCGCGCCGGCTGTTGTTTCATCGACCTGCCTTCTCCCATGCAAGTGCTGCTCCAGCGTTATATCATCAAGCTGGAGCGGGGGCGGCGCACCAAGCTGGACGATCAGTAAGGTGGTCAGTCTTCAGCGGTTTTTCTCCGTGAGCCAGGCCGCGGCGGCGAGTGCGAAATAGCTTAGAATTCCATCGGCGCCCGCGCGCTTGAACGCGAGCAATGCTTCTAACACACTGTCGCGCTCGTTAAGCCAGCCATTTTGCGCCGCTGCCTTGAGCATGGCGTATTCGCCGCTGACCTGGTAGACATAGGTCGGCGCCTTGAATTCCTCTTTAACCCGGCGAACGATATCGAGATAAGGCATGCCGGGCTTGACCAT
>DOVS01000001.1 GCA_003519965.1 Betaproteobacteria bacterium | reverse complement strand
AACGCATTTCTTGGAGTCGGCTTATCGCCGGAGCCTGGAATCCTCCGATCTAGTCGGCAATATGTCGTTGCAATTGAGCGAAACTCATCGCGATGTGCTGCTGGCGTTACAGAACAACCCATTGAGCCCTATGCCGGGGCGCATCATACGTTCCCTAACATAGCGTCTCGATCGGTTGGCCGCACATGAAAATACCTTGAAAGCCCTATGGCGGCGTTATCAGGCGCCCCCGCGGACACCGCGGGAGCGGCGGCTAGCCGGCCGCTATCAAGCCGCCTGGCGGAAATATGCGGCCGACGGCGTCGCGCCAGCGCGCGCCGCATTGCGCACTGGCGATTTCGGGCGTGCGCGCCAATTATTGCTGAATCGAGTAAATCCGTTGTACCGGGATGCGCGTGGTCGTGCACAAGCACTGCAACGACACATGTTAGTGGCGGCAAACGCGAATTATCTGGCCGCCAAGCAACGCTATCGCTTAGTGCGCGGCCTGAAAACCGGCGCCGCCGCAGTGGGGATTCTTATCACTGCGCTGCTGAGCATCTTGCGAGCGCGCTCGATTGTTCGCCCGCTGCGTCAGGCGGTTAGTTACTTCGAGCGTATCGCGCAGGGGGACTTAACCACTGAAATCGATATTGCCGGCTGTGATGAAACCGGCCGTTTGTTAACCCGTTTAGCGGTCATGCAGGTTCATTTGAAAGTAATGCTAGAGGACATCGCCGAAGATTCCGCCGCGATCGGGCAGCGTACGGCGCATTTGCAAAGCCAAGTCTCCCAGGTAGTGGACCCATCGGCGCAACAGCACCTCGGTATTCAACAGGTGGCGGAAGCTATGGAGCGGGTCAGCCAGTCAGTGCGCCAAGTGGCCGAGAGCGCTGTCCAGGCGGCCGCCGGCGCCGTCCATGCGCAAGACTTGGCGGGCGCTGGTCTGCGGCATGGAGCAAGGCATGGAGGCGACAGCCCGAGTGGTTGACGTCGTGCAGACCTAGAGCGGCGCCATTTCCGTTCTGAACCAAACGATCCAAAAAATTGGCGACATTACCCAAGTCATTAAGGAAATCGCCGATCAAACGAACTTGCTGGCGCTGCATGCGGCGATCGAGGCGGCGCGCGCGGTTTCGCGGTGGTTGCCGACGAAGTGCGTCACTTGGCGGAGCGCACCACCGTCAGCACGGTGGATATTGTGCATATGGTTAGCGACATTCAGGAGGCGGCCGCATCGGCGGTCGCGTCGATGGATCGAGCGGTCGCTGAAGTGGAGCAGGGCCTTCGGTTGATGCAGACAAGCAGTGCGAGCATCCAGCAGATTAACGCCGCCGGGGAAGGGGTGAGCCAGCAGGTGCGCCATATTGCCGATGTCGCGCGCTTACAGGCATTGGCTGCCGAGGAGGCCGGCGTCAGCATTGAACAAATTTCCGGTTCGGTGGGACAAAACGCCGCCGCTGCTCAGCAGGCGGGACAGGCGACGCGGGAATTATCCGCCACGGCGGAGGATTTACGATCGCTGGTCGGGCGCTTTACGTTAATTGCGTGACGGCCGTGTGTTTTCGGGCGCGCCAACGCGGCGAGGACCCGCCGTGCGGCGCCGCCGCCGATGAATACAGCCGCGCCATTGGGCGTCGCCGTTTCGCGGACAAATCAGGATTTCCCCGATAGTTGTTTCGATGCAGAGACTGTAGTATTTTTTCCAAGCGCGACAAACCTCTCACCTGAAAAAGGCTACCCCGTGCGAAAGGCGGGGGCGCAAAATTCCCATCTAACGGTATTCTTGCCTAGGGTCGTGGAATCGCCAGGTGGCGCGCCTTAAACCGGAGCTAGCGGTTGCCGCTCGCTCCAGCGGCGGGCGCCTTTGTCATTCTTCCACCGTTCTAGGAAGTTGTTTCGCACTTTACGCGTGGCGAATTTCGGTAATTTGCCGTTCGGCGGCTGACAGCCACGCCAATCGGGTGTTGCGCCTAGTGAGTTGTATCCAGCGTATATCGCTGTTGTGAGGGGAAAGTAAAAAAATGAAGAGCAATTATCCGGTCACGCAAACAGAGACGCCTTTTCTAAAAGGGAAATATCTCGTTTCCAAGACGGACCTCAAGGGCGTTATTACTTACGTCAACGATGCGTTTGTCGAAATCAGCGGCTACAGCCGCGCCGAACTGATCGGCAAGAGCCATAACACGGTTCGTCACCCCGATATGCCGCCCCAAGCCTTCGAGGACTTATGGCGCACGGCGAAGCAAGGATCGCCATGGCGCGGCTTGGTCAAAAACCGCTGCAAGAACGGCGACTATTATTGGGTGGACGCATTTGTCGTTCCCGTCCGTAAGCACGATAAGATCGTGGGTTATATGTCGGTGCGCACCGAACCGACGCGGCAGCAGGTGGCGCAGGCCGGGGCGCGATACCAGCGGCTTAACCGGACGAAGGAAAAACTCGACTCGGGGGGCGGTCGGCTGTCCCGTTTGACGATTAAGGCGCGGCTGGCGATGGTCATGGGATTCATGGCGTTGCTGATGATTGGCGGCGGCGCGCTCGGTTTGGGCGGCATCGCCCTCGACAATCAGGCGCTGGAGTCTAGCTACCGCGACCAGCTGGAACCTACCGACATGATCGCGCGAATTATGCAGCTCATGGGGGACAACCGCGCGCAGACCATGCTCGCGTTACAGCATAACCCCCAAAATTCGTTGTCCGCGCTGCATAATCATCCGGTGATGCGTCATCGCGATACGATCGTTAAAAACCGTAATGAAATTACCGCGATCTGGGCGCGCTACCGCCAACGCCGCTTGAGCGTGGCGGAAAAGCGCTTGGCCGATCGCTACGCGGCTATTCGCGTCCGCTACGAGAAGGCGATGCAGGCAGCGATATCGGCAGGCGATCACGAGACAGGGGAGGCGATTCTTCTGCAAAAGGTGAACCCGCTGTATCAAGCCGCGAGGGGCGAGGCGAACGCGATATTACAATGGACGCTGCGCGCCGCGAAAGCCGACTATGAAAAATCGGTGGCGCGCTACCAGACAATCCGTAACCTGATGCTGGCCGGCACCCTCATCGGCTTGTTGCTGGCGACGGCGGCGGCCGTGTTTCTCGTACGCTCCATTGTGGCTCCGTTAAATAGCGCCATCGGTCATTTCGATCGTATTGCGCAGGGCAACTTGACGGACGACATCGATATTACCCGGCCGGGTGAAACAGGGCGCGTGTTAAGCGGTATCGCGGCGATGCAAGTGCACTTGAAAGTGATGCTGGAGGAAATTTCGGCGGCGGCGGAAACAATCAAAGCGCGTTCCGCACTGCTCCTCGACAAAGTCGCCGACGTGGTGAATCAGTCGGAGCGGCAGCATGATAATGTGCAGGAAATTACTTCGTCGATGGAGGAAGTGAGCCAGTCGGTGAACGAAGTCGCCGACAGCGCGGACCGAGTGGCGGCCGCCGCTGGAGACTCCCGGATTATTGTCGAGGACAGCAGCGGCAGTATGGATAGCAGCATGCAGGCGGTGTCGCGCGTGGTTTCCGCGGTACAGGGCGCGAGCGCCACCATCGGCCGTCTCGATCAAGCGATTCAGAAAATCGGCGACGTGACCCAGGTTATTAAGGAAATCGCCGATCAGACCAACTTGCTGGCGTTGAATGCGGCGATCGAAGCGGCGCGCGCGGGAGAGACTGGCCGCGGTTTCGCTGTGGTGGCGGATGAGGTGCGTAAATTGGCGGAACGGACAACGGCTAGCACCGTAAATATCGCCGACATGATCGACGGGATTCAATCGGCGACCGAGCAGACGGTGGCTTCCATGGGGCAGGCGATGACCGAGGTCGAGCAGGGTATCGGCCTGATGAAGCAAAGCACCGCTAGCATGGCGCAGATTACCGCTAGCAGCCGGGAGCTCAACGACAGAGCGCAGCATATCGCCGCGGCCGCCAAGCACCAGGCGGCCGCGACCGAGGATGTCGCGGGCAGTATGGAAAATATCTCTCAGTTGATCGAGCATAATACCAGCGCCGCCCAAGAGGCGCGCGAATCGGCGCAGGCCCTGGCGGGAACGGCCAAGGAATTGAATGCGCTGGTCGATGGTTTTGAGTTGACGCCCGTTAACGGCCCATAAGGTTTCCGCGTCGACTGGAT
>DOVS01000093.1 GCA_003519965.1 Betaproteobacteria bacterium | reverse complement strand
GAGGTTTTGCCATTGGTGCCGGTGACGCCGATGACCCATAAATCGGCGGAAGGGTTGCCGTAAAAGTAGACGGCGATTTCCCCCAAGCGCGCGCGTAAGCCGGGAACGGCTAAATGCGGCACGCGCCATTCGGCCCGCCAGGCAAACCCGGCCGGCTCCCACAACACGCCGCCGGCGCCCCTCGCCAGCGCGTCGGCGATATGATCGCGGCCGTCGCCGGACGCTCCGGGGATCGCGACGAATATTTCGCCGTCCGCCAACTGGCGGCTATCCACCCGGATACGGCGGCGCGGCGCATTCAGCGTTTCTAGTTGCGCCATATCAAAAGCGGGCAATGTATTGCCCGCCGCCCCGTCCGCGTCGCGCCGTTGTGTTTCGGCCATCATGTGGCCTCCTTCACCAGCGGCGCCTCGCCAGGACGATACGGCCGCTGATTAGGCGCATCCGGCGGAATACCCAAGATACGCAGCGCCCCCGCCATGACCTTGCTAAACACCGGCGCGGCGACTTCCCCGCCGTAGTAGTCCCGGCCGCTGGGTTGGTCGATCAGCACCGCCACGATCAATTGCGGACGGCTTGCCGGCGCAAGCCCGATAAAGGACGCGTCGTATAAATCCTTCGCGTATTTTCCATCCACCACCTTATGGGCGGTGCCGGTTTTACCCCCGACGGTATAGCCGGCGACCTGGGCTAACGGTCCAGTACCGCCCGGCTTCACAACCCGCCGCAGCATGCGAAGCACCTCGGCGGCGCTCTTGGCGCTGAATACGCGAACGCCGGCGCGAGGCTTATCTTGCTTCAATAAGGAAATAGGCATCTCCACACCGCCGTTGGCGAAGACGGTATAGGCCCGGGCCAGTTGCAGCAAACTAACCGAGATGCCGTTGCCGAACGCCATGGTCGCCTGCTCGATCGGCCGCCATTCCGCATAAGGGCGCAGCAGTCCGGCGCTCTCGCCGGGAAAACCGGAATGCGGATAAGCGCCGAAGCCGAGCGCGTGAAATACATGCCAAAGGTATTTCGGCGACAGCATGAGCGCGATTTTAGCCGCGCCGACATTACTGGATACTTGAATGACTTGGCTCACCGTTAGCGCATTCTCTCGATGCGCGTCGTGAATAGTCGCGGGGCCAATGGTCAACGTGCCGGGCGCCGTCTGGATGACGGTGTCCGGCGTGATTTTTCCGGCGTCCAGCGCTGCCGCAATGGTAAATGGCTTCATTGTGGAGCCGGGCTCGTAGGCGTCGGTAATCGCTCGATTGCGCGTCGCGTTCGGGTCGAACTGGGCGCGATTGTTTGGGTTGTAGCTCGGCTGGTTGGCCAAGGCCAGCACTTCACCAGTTTTAGCGTTGAGCACAATGATCGATCCCGCTTTCGCATGGCGACGCGCAACGGCGATCTTCAATTCCCGGTAGGCCAGATATTGGATATTGCGATCAATACTTAACGTAAGCCGCCGACCCTCTCGCGGCGCCTGAAGGCTTTCCACATCCTCCACGATATGGCCCAGCCGGTCTTTAATGACGCGCTTACTGCCCGCCTTCCCCGCCAGCCAATTTTGATAGGCAAGCTCTAACCCTTCTTGCCCCTTGTCATCGATATTCGTGAAGCCGATAAGGTGCGCCGCGACTGCCCCTGCGGGGTAGTAGCGTTTATATTCCTGTTGCAAAAATATTCCTGTGATTCCCAATTTCATCACCTGTGCCGCCTGCGCCGGAGGAAGCTGACGTTTCAAGTAAACAAATCCACGATGACTGGCGTCCAACCGCCTTCTAATCCCGCCCTGCCGCATATCCAGCAAGACGGATAAACGCCGTAGCTGACCAGGGATGATTTTCACATCCTGCGGATCGGCCCAGACCGACTCCACCGGCGTGCTAATCGCTAACGGCGCACCATTCCGGTCAGTGATCATCCCCCGGTTGGCGGTGAGTTTAATCACACGGCTATACCGGGCGTCCCCTTCTTTCTGAAGAAACCCCGTATTCCATCCCTGCAAATACAGATCGCGCCCTAACAACCCGACAAAACACGTCAACAGTCCCATCAACACGAACCGAGCGCGCCACGCCGACAACACGCGCGCCGGACCGCCGGGTAGGGCGTTCACCGCCGTGCACCCGCAGGAGGAGGCGTCACCGTAATCAACCTAACTTGGCTCGGATCCGGCACGAACATATGGAGATAGCCAGTGGCGATCTTTTCGATGCGAGAATGCATCGCCCAAGTACTTTGCTCCAATTGCAGCCGTCCCCATTCCACCTCTATGTGCTTGGCTTGCGCCTGCTGCTGCTGCAACGCCACGTACAACTCGCGCGCCTTATGCTGAGCGGTCACCACGCCTAACGCACAACCTATCGCTACCGCCAGCAGCACCAAATTGAGCTTAATCACTCAATGCACGCTCTTTCCGCTACCCGCATCACCGCACTGCGCGCCCGCGCATTCGCCGACACCTCTGTGGCGGAGGGCCGAACCCGCTTACCGATCAAGCGCATTTTCGGCGGCGCCAACTCGTTTGCCCGCAGCGGCAATTTGTCCGGCATGTCGTTCGGCTTGGCCATATCACGCATAAAATGCTTCACAATCCGGTCTTCCAAGGAATGAAAGCTAATCACCACCAGCCGTCCGCCGTCCGCGAGCACATCAAGGCATTGCGGCAAGACTAACGACAATTCCTCAAGCTCCCGATTGAGGAAAATCCGTATAGCCTGGAATGTGCGCGTCGCCGGATCCTGGCCTGGCTCACGCTTCTTGACGGCTTTTGCCACGACCGCGGCAAGCCGCTTTGTCGTTGCGATAGGCTGGATGGCCCGAGCCGACACAATCGCCTTTGCAATCTGTTTAGCAAACCGCTCTTCCCCATAGCGTTTTATCACCTCCCCGAGTTGCGCTTCCGTTGCTGTTGCCAACCATTCAGCCGCGGTTTGTCCACGACTGACATCCATACGCATGTCCAAAGGTCCGTCGCAGCGGAAGCTAAACCCCCGTTCGGCGCAATCCAATTGGGGGGACGACACCCCTAAATCCAACAATACGCCGTCTACCCGGCCAACTCCCACTTCCGCTAACGCCGCCTTCAGTTCGCCAAAAGAGCGATGCAGCAGCTGGAAGCGGCGATCCGTTATCGCCGCGCCGGCGGCGACGGCGTCCAAGTCGCGATCCAGGGCGATTAACCGCCCGTTCGCGCCCAATTGCTGCAAAATCAAATGGCTGTGGCCGCCGCGGCCGAAAGTGCCATCGACGTACACACCCGCCGGCTGGATATGCAACGCCTCTATCGCCTCATGCAGCAAAACCGCCCGATGCTGCGGGCTTTCGTTCACAGCGAAAACCCCTCCAATTCAGGCGGCAATCCGCCCTCCTGAAATTCCAAGGCTTCCTCCATCTGCTGATTCCACGGCGCTTCATCCCACAACTCAAACTTATTGCCTTGCCCCACCAACACCACGCTTTTCCCCAAGTCGGCAAACCGGCGCAACGGGGACGCCAACAAAATCCGTCCCGCACCGTCCAGCTCGACATCCGTCGCATTACCCACCAACAGCCGTTGCAACTTACGCGTATTCGGATTGAAGCTGGACAAACCATTCAACCGTTGCTCGATAGGCTCCCACTCGGGTAGCGGGTAAATCAGCAAACAACGGCTGGGATCCGCAGTCACAACAAGCTGCCCCTGGCAATGCGCCGTCAGCAAATCGCGATACTTCGCCGGCATCGCAAGCCTGCTTTTGCTGTCCAGATTCAGATGGCTCACACCGCGAAACATGGCTTCCCTTTAAGCCGTTGACCACAGAGCAAATTTCCCACACTGCCCCACTCTTCTCCACTGCACCCCACTATAGGAAAAAAAACAAAGGGGGTCAAGGATAATTTGACAGTTTTGCGTTTTAGGACAACAACTTAGGCGAAAAAACCGCGGTCAGGTATTTATGCTTATTAAATAAGCAGATACATGACATACTGGATGTAACTTGTGAGAATAGGGAGGGCGGGCGGCTCCACCGGCATGCAGCGGGAATGACTTGATATGACAAAGGAATATTTTGTATGGGAGAAGACGCGGCAAAAAAAGGAAGCTGGCCGATAAGCCGGGTTCTGTCGTGGGCAGTCATTCCTCTAGGCGTCCAGTTGCCCGAACGCTCTGGCGGCCTACCCGGGAACAGCGCGAGCCACGCTATCGCTCCCCTATTTGGCCTTGCTCCGGATGGGGTTTACC
>DOVS01000294.1 GCA_003519965.1 Betaproteobacteria bacterium | reverse complement strand
CAAGGGCAAGGGTGTGCGCTACGCAGGCGAAGTGGTGGCGCTGAAGGAAACCAAGAAGAAATAGAGGTGATGCAATGAATCCCAGACAAGCTCGCTCGCGTAGGGCGCGTAAGACCCGCGCAAAGCTCTTTGAGTTAAAAACGCATCGGCTAACAGTATATCGCAGCAATTGCCACATTTATGCGCAGCTAATTAATGCGGAAGGTAGTCAGGTGTTGGCAAGCGCTTCATCCATGGAATCCGCTGTCCGCAGTGAAATTTCAAATGGCGGAACGGTTCAGGCGGCAGTAGCGGTTGGGCGCCGAATCGCCGAGAAGGCAAAAAGCCTTGGTATTGAGCGGCTGGCTTTTGACCGTTCCGGCTATCAATATCATGGCCGTGTTAAAGCGCTGGCCGATGCGGCGCGCGAAGGCGGCTTGGTATTCTAATCGCATATTGAGACGGGATTGACGATGGCAAAAGTAACATTTCAGGATCAGCGCGGCGATGGGTTGCGTGAGAAAATGGTGGGTATCAACCGCGTGACCAAGGTAGTCAAAGGGGGGCGCATCATGAGTTTCGCCGCGTTGACTGTCGTTGGCGACGGCGATGGCGGTATCGGCATGGGCAAGGGTAACGCACGCGAGGTTCCTTTGGCGGTTCAAAAGGCGATGGACGAGGCGCGCCGCACTCTGGTGAAAGTGCCATTGAAGAATGGCACCCTGCAGCACGCGATTATTGGCCGCCATGGCGCTGCTAAGGTTTATATGCAACCTGCGTCGGAAGGCACCGGCATTATTGCTGGCGGTGCGATGCGCGCGGTATTCGAGGTGATGGGGGTGCATAACGTACTAGCGAAATGCTTCGGATCGGCCAACCCATACAATGTGGTTCGCGCAACGATTAAGGGGCTGGCGTCGATGAATTCGCCGGCGGGGATTGCAGCGAAGCGCGGAAAATCGATTGAAGAGATATTGGAGTAATCCATGAGTGGGGCGACACAAGAGAAGCGATTAAAAGTCACGCTGGTGAAAAGCGTGATTGGGACGAAGAAATTCCACCGTGACTGCATTCGCGGCTTGGGTCTTCGCCGCCTGAACCAAACCGTAGAGGTTGAAGATACGCCGTCGAATCGCGGGATGATTCAGCGTGCGGATTTTCTTCTGAAATGTGAAGGATAGTCGATGCGATTAAATACAATTAGCCCTGCCGAGGGCAGCAAGCATTCAAGAAAACGCGTCGGCCGCGGTATTGGCTGCGGTAATGGGAAAACTTGCGGGCGCGGCCATAAAGGGCAGAAATCCCGTTCCGGCGGTTTTCATAAAGTCGGCTTCGAGGGCGGACAAATGCCGCTTCAGCGACGTCTTCCCAAGCGCGGTTTTGTTTCGCTAACGCATCGATTTAAGGCCGAGGTCACTTTGTCTGCACTCAATGGCGTCGATGCCGACGTGATCGATCTCATGATGCTGAAGCAAGCCGGTATCGTGCCGCAGCGCACGCTTGGCGCCAAGGTAATTTTGTCGGGCGAAATTAAGCGCTCCGTGACGCTGCAAGGAGTGCAAGCGACTAAAGGCGCGTTGGCGGCGATTATTGCCGCTGGCGGCAAAGTGGCCGAGTAATCGTCTTGGCTAGCACTACTTCCTCCTTGGGCGCGCTGCACAAGTACGGTGATTTAAAGCGTCGATTGCTGTTCCTAGTCGGGGCGTTGATCGTCTACCGTATCGGCGCGCATATTCCCGTGCCCGGAATCGACCCCGTGACCTTGGCGGCGCTATTTCGTAGCAACCAGGGCGGTATTCTGGGAATGTTTAACATGTTCTCCGGCGGCGCGTTGTCACGGTTTACCGTCTTCGCGCTTGGGATCATGCCGTATATTTCGTCCTCGATTATTATGCAGTTGCTGACCGAGGTGGTTCCTCAATTCCAGCAATTGAAAAAAGAGGGGGAAAGCGGCCGCAGGAAAATAACTAAGTACACGCGTTACGGCACGGTAGTGCTCGCCTTGTTTCAAGGATTGGGGATTTCTATCGCACTGGAGTCGCAGCCGGGTCTGGTTATCGATCCCGGATTGATGTTTCGCGTCACGAGCGTGGTTTCCTTGGTGAGCGGTACGATGTTTCTGATGTGGCTGGGCGAGCAAATCACCGAGCGTGGGGTCGGCAACGGGATTTCGCTAATCATTTTCGCCGGTATTGTCGCTGGGCTGCCGCGGGCTATTGGCGGGACGCTGGAATTGGTGAGCACGGGCGCATTTTCTATCCCGCTGGTGGTGTTATTGTTCGCTGGCGCAATTGCGGTGACGGGTTTTGTCGTCTTTGTCGAGCGGGGGCAGCGTAAAATTCTAGTGAATTATGCTAAACGCCAGGTGGGCCGAAAGGTGTTCGGCGGGCAAAGTTCTCATTTACCGCTGAAACTGAATATGTCTGGTGTGATCCCGCCGATTTTCGCATCCAGTATTATTTTGTTTCCGGCGACGCTAGCAGGGTGGTTCGGCAGTAACGAGCATATGAGCTGGTTGAAAACGATTGGCGGCACCTTGTCTCCCGGGCAGCCGATATACGTTATCCTGTATTCGCTGGCGATTGTCTTTTTCTGTTTCTTTTACACCGCGCTCGTGTTTAATCCCAAAGAGACGGCGGACAATCTGAAGAAAAGCGGCGCGTTCGTTCCCGGTATCCGTCCTGGCGACCAGACCGCGAGATATATCGATCGGATTATGTCCCGGTTGACGCTGACTGGGGCGATTTATGTCACGTTAGTTTGTTTGTTGCCGGAATTTTTAATTGTTAAATGGAACGTGCCTTTCTATTTTGGCGGCACCTCATTATTGATTATTGTCGTCGTCACGATGGACTTCATGTCTCAGGTGCAATCCTATTTGATGACGCACCAGTACGATAGCTTGCTGAAGAAGGCGAATTTCAAAGGCGGTGGGATGAGTCCCTCGCGCTAAGGATAGCGGGCAGGCATCGCGGACATTCATCAAGGAGACGCATGGCAAAGGAAGAAACGATCGAAATGCAGGGTGTGGTAGCGGAGGTGCTTCCTAACGGCACCTTCCGCGTTCGCCTGGAAAATGACCATATAGTGCTTGGCTATATTTCCGGGAAAATGCGTATGCACTACATTAGAATATTGGCCGGCGACAAGGTGACCGTGGAATTGACGCCGTATGACCTGAATCGGGGGCGCATCGTATTCCGCGCCAAGTAACTATCCGGCGCCGTTTTGTGCGCGGTAAGGAAATAATTGAGGAGTGATTATGAGAGTTCAGGCATCTGTAAAGAAAATCTGCCGGAATTGCAAAATCGTCAAACGCAATGGCGTCGTGCGGGTAATTTGCAGCGAGCCGCGCCATAAGCAACGCCAAGGTTGATAAGTTGGTGGATTGTTTGATATTATTGAACGTTTATTCGATGTTGGGAGTTTAGAGCATGGCCCGCATAGCAGGGGTGAATATCCCCAACCATAAGCATGCCGAAATCGCGTTGACCGCTATCTATGGCATCGGGCGCAGCAATGCGCGCAAGATTTGTGAAACCGCCGGAGTCGAAGTGTCCGTCAAGATGAAGGACATCACCGACGCGGATATAGAAAAATTGCGCGACGCGGTTGCGAAATACCAGGTCGAGGGTGATTTGCGTCGTGAAGTGTCGATGAATATCAAGCGCCTGATGGATATGGGGTGCTATCGAGGCTATCGTCACCGCCGAGGTTTGCCGGTTCGTGGCCAGCGTACGAGCACGAACGCCCGTACGCGCAAGGGGCCGCGTAAGGCAATCAGATAACGAAGCATTGAGGATTTCTGAATATGGCGAAAGCAAGCGTTAGAGCGCGCAAAAAAGTTAAAAAGAATGTTGCGGAAGGCATCGCGCACATTCATGCTTCCTTTAACAATACGATTATCACCATCACCGATCGGCAGGGCAACGCGTTGACTTGGTCGACGTCTGGCGGCTCCGGCTTTCGCGGTTCGCGTAAGAGTACGCCGTTTGCCGCTCAGGTCGCGGCGGAAAGCGCCGGTAAGGCGGCTCAGGAGTTCGGTGTGAAAAACCTGGAAGTGAGAATCAAGGGACCAGGCCCAGGACGCGATTCAGCGGTTCGTGCATTGAATGCCGTTGGACTCAAAATTACTAGTATTTCGGATGTGACGCCGCTCCCGCATAATGGCTGCCGTCCACCGAAAAAACGTCGTATCTGATCGCAGGAGGGCATCTTGGCCAGAAATTTAGATTCTAAATGCCGTCAATGTCGGCGCGAGGGCGAGAAGCTTTTTCTCAAAGGAGAAAAATGCTTCACCGACAAATGCGCGATAGAACGTCGTAATTATGCACCAGGGCAGCACGGGCAGAAGCGTGCGCCGCGGTTATCGGATTACGGTGTACAGTTGCGCGAAAAGCAAAAATTGCGCCGCACCTATGGTGTTCTAGAGAAACAGTTTCGACGCTACTATTTTAACGCCGATCGGCGTAAAGGGGTGACGGGCGAGAATCTGTTGCAGTTGTTGGAAAGCCGCCTAGATACGGTTGCTTATCGCATGGGCTTCGGCGTATCGCGTAACGAAGCGCGGCAGGTGGTGCGCCACAACGGAATTCGGGTGAACGGCAAGCGCGTCAATATTCCCTCTTATTCGGTTCGTCCTGGCGACGTAGTTGAAGTCAACGAGAAAGCCAAGCAGCATTTACGTGTAAAAGCCTCGGTTGAGGCGGCGGAGCAACGCGGTTTTCCAGAATGGGTCGAGGTGGATATCAAGGCGCTGAAAGGCGTCTATAAAGCCCATCCGCAGCGCACGGAACTGCCTGCAACCATCAACGAGCACCTCGTGATCGAGCTGTACTCGAAGTAATTCCCGGGACGAATTGAGGAACCTAGAGCCATGCAGAGCGCTGTTGAAGAATTATTGAAACCACGGATGGTCAATGTTGACCACTTGTCGCCGGTGCGTGCGCGGGTGACGCTGGAGCCCTTCGAGCGTGGTTACGGCCATACGCTGGGTAATGCGTTACGCCGTATTTTATTGTCCTCCATGCCAGGGTACGCTATCACCGCCGTGCAGATTGAGAACGTGGTGCACGAGTATTCCGCCATCGAGGGCGTTCAGGAAGACGTGGTCGATATTATCCTGAATTTGAAAGGCGTGGCGCTGAAACTGCATAACCGTAGCGAGTTAACGCTGGCGTTGTCGAAGAGCGGCGAAGGCGTGGTGACTGCGGGCGACATCGTCGCCGGGCATGATGTCGAAGTCGTCAATCCCGATTTCGTCATCGCGCATTTGACGAAGGGCGGGGAGCTGAACGCCGAGGTGAGAGTAGAGCGCGGCCGGGGCTATCAGCCAGTGACGGCGAGAAAAGTACAGGAGCACGAGCAGGCGATAGGACAGATTATGTTGGATGCCTCGTTTAGCCCGGTGCGCCGTGTCAGTTACAGCGTGGAAAGCGCGCGCGTGGAACAGCGGACGGATTTAGACAAGCTCGTGATCGATATTGAGACCAA
>DOVS01000147.1:1442-3398 GCA_003519965.1 Betaproteobacteria bacterium | reverse complement strand
AACCCCCGCCAGCCATAAGACCGTCACCCCCACGCTGGGGCTGATAAGCGCGCTGACGAATGCGCCCAGCAGCAGGAAGCGCAAAACGTCCCGTCCATTGAGCAACGGCGCCGGATAACCCACCCAGCGGCGAATCAGCGCCGCTCCGGCCAGCGCTTGCAGCGCCGCGCCCAATGCCACGCCCAGCGGGACGCCCCAGGTATGCAGCGGGGCCGCGCCCTGCGCCAAGGCAACCCAGACATTGAGCGCATACGATCCCAGCAAGACGCCGAACCCATAGCGATAACCCCAGATCAGCAGGGCGGCAAGGGCGACGCCTGCCGAGGGAAAGACGGCGGTGGCGTAACCCGGCGGAACGGCCAACAGCAGCGCAAGCCGTCCAATGCCGGCGTAAGCGAGCGCCAAAAGTATACTGCCGGCGGCCCAAACCAGCAGCGGCGAACGCTGGGCGGATAGCGGACGATCGACTGAAGACGGCAGATTCATCGGTTAGCATCCGATAGAAGAGGGCGCTGGAGCGGAGACGCTTCTTTCCGCAATCACAAATAGTATAGTCCGAATCGCCCGCATCGACGCGACGGCTGGCGGCCGGGCGCGCCGCATGAGGCGCACGCCGCTATCCAGAAGCGCGGCGAGAAATCCATTCGCCGGAATAACGGCCACGCGGCCCGCCCGCGGCGGCCTGCGATGATAAACCCGGTAGGGATGCCGAACCGTAAACGATGGAATGGCGCCGCCGCGCCCCAGGGTATTCCACGCCAAGCCATCCGAGCGCGGCGCCGCCCGTCAACGCGCGCCTAACGCCGCAGCCGGGAAATAGGCGCCGCGATCATTGATCGCCAAGCATCGGGTGCGTTTTCCTGGCGGAGAAACCGGCGCGCCCGGCTTGACGCCAGAACGCGCCCGTCCATGGGACACTCTTCGGCTAACCGGCCTTCATCGCCAGCTTCGGCTCGACTTGCCACACTTCATCGACAATGCGTCCGCCCCGGTACGGCAGCCCATAGCGAACCTTGATCGCCGATTTGCCTTGGAATATCACATGAGCGGTCACGGCGGCCCCCTTTGGGTTCGCGCGGGTCTTCAGCTTGGCGGTGTGGACCTTCAACGGCGTATTGGCTTTGGCGAACGTAGACCCTACCCGCCGAATCGCCGCCTTGCCCGCATAAGCGCCGTCAAGGGGACCGCCAATCCGCTGAAAACGTGCTTTGGGCGCGTAGCTCCGCATTATTTGCCCGGCATTTCCCGCAGCGATGACTTTAAAATGCACGGCGGCCTTCTGGGCGGAGCTGGCGAAAATCACGGCGGGGAGAACGGCGAAAACCACGAAGAATAGAATGGCTTGCACTAAGGTGCGCGTATGTATCGGCGGTCCCTCTTCAAGTGTTAAGCGAGAGACGAAAGCGCTACTACGTCGACGCGTTCAGTATGGCGTCGATTTCCGCTAGAGGGGAAAAATTTGCCGCGGTAGAATCCAGCAGCCGGCCGCCCCGCGTGCCGAAGATCGGCGGCATCCGCCGCATACGGGCTGTTCGACGCCGTGCGCCCGTTTTTATTACTTATCGCGGCGCGGCGCGGCGCGGGCCGCCCCCGCGCATTGGCCGGACGCCGCCGAGTCGCTAGTGGACGGCGCGCCGCCACCGGCCGCCGCCGGTCCCGAGGCGAGACGATGGGCCCAGCGGGTGGTTTCCGGCAACCGGTAGCGGGTAACGCAGGCCATAACGTAATACAGCGCGGTTTCCAGCGTCATTCGATGGCCCGGAGAGATAAAGACCGGGCGTACGCCCGCGCGCGTGCGCAGCACGGCGCCGATTGTCTCCCCCTTGTCCCGCAGCGGCGTCCAACCGCCGCGCACATCGGGCGCCGGATCGTGCTTGCCGATAAGCAAGCGCTTCGCGACGCCAATGGCGGGAATATCCGTCAGTACGCCAAGATGGCTGGCAATCCCGAAACGGC
>DOVS01000147.1:0-1335 GCA_003519965.1 Betaproteobacteria bacterium | reverse complement strand
GCACAGCAACAAATCCGGCGTCAGCCGGAGCCGCCGCAACGCATCCAGCACCGCCGGCATTTCACGAAAGGAAAGCAAGCCGGGAATATAGGGGAAAGTCACCGGCGCACGGCCGATCGCGACCTCCTCCAAGGTCAACGCCGGAAAAGACAGCACCGCCACCGCCGCCCGCGCCACCCGGTTATCGTCCTCGAAGCCGACATCCACGCCCGCCACGCGCCGCACCGGACCCAGCCGGTCTTCGAGCGCCACCCGTGAACGCTGGCTTTGTTGGATATCCCGCGCTTCGGCGGGCGTTAATCGCCAGGAATGGGGACAAGGTGCGATGTTCATCGTATTCCTCGTGGTAGGTGGCTGTTCGATCAGGCGGCGACAACGGCGGGCATTGTGGTAAAATGCGCCCATTTTTGGAAGTGTGAGTGCTTAATGGACTTGTCGCCACTAACCGCATTATCCCCTCTCGACGGGCGCTATCGCAATAAAGTCGCCGGTCTCGCGCCCTATTTCAGCGAATTCGCACTCATTCGCCACCGCGTGCTGGTGGAGATCGAATGGCTCAAGGCGCTCAGCGCCGAACCGGCCATCGCCGAAGTGCCCGCATTCTCGCCCGAGGCGCTGGCGGCGCTGGAAGAAGTCGTCGAACAGTTCAGCGACGCCGACGCCGACGCGGTAAAAGCCATCGAGACGCGCACCAATCACGACGTCAAGGCGGTGGAATACTGGCTCAAGGAACGCCTGTCCGGCAGCAGCGAAATTGTCGCGGTCGGCGAATTCTTCCATTTTTCCTGCACTTCCGAGGACATCAACAACCTGTCCCACGCCTTAATGCTCAAGGGCGCGCTCTATAGCGTCCTATTGCCGGCGCTGGACGCCGTACTCGCCAAACTGCGCGAGCTCGCCCATGCGTTAGCCGATATGCCGATGCTGGCCCATACCCACGGCCAAGCGGCTTCCCCCACCACGCTGGGGAAAGAGCTGGCCAACGTGGTGTATCGTCTGGAGCGGCAACGCCGCCAATTAAACGCCGCAGAATTTCTCGGCAAAATCAACGGTGCGGTGGGCAACTACAACGCCCATCTCGCCGCTTATCCCGATTACGATTGGGAAACCTTCGCCCGCCGTTTTGTCGAGCGGCTGGGACTCAATTTCAACCCCTACACTATCCAGATCGAGCCCCACGACTACATGGCGGAGCTTTTCGACACGCTCGCCCGCGCCAACACAGTATTAACCGATTTAGACCGCGACGTATGGGGCTACATTTCCCTCGGCTACTTCAAACAGCGGGTGAAACAAGACGAAGTGGGTTCGTCCACCATGCCGCATAAAGTAAAT
>DOVS01000205.1 GCA_003519965.1 Betaproteobacteria bacterium | reverse complement strand
TGAATGTCGGCTGCATCCCGTCCAAAGCGCTGCTGCACGTAGCGAACGGCATCACCGAAGCCGAGGAAATGGCCGACCATGGCGTACGGTTCGGTCAGCCGGCTGTCGATCTCGACCGGATTCGCGCTTGGAAAGACAGCGTGGTTTCCCGTCTGACCGGCGGACTCGCCGCCCTGGCTAAACAGGGTGACGTCCAGGTCGTCCAGGGCGACGGCCATTTTGCCGCCCCCCACCATCTCAAGGTGGACACCGCGGATGGCGAACGCACCGTCACATTCGATCACGCCATTATCGCCGCCGGCTCCCACGCGGTAAAAATCCCGGGGTTCCCCCATGACGATCCGCGCGTCATGGACTCCACCGGCGCCTTGGCGCTGGCGGATACGCCGAAGCGGCTGCTGGTGATCGGCGGCGGCATCATCGGTTTGGAAATGGCGACCGTTTACCATGCGCTAGGCGCCGCCGTGACCGTGGCGGAGTTGGGCGACTCGCTGATTCCCGGTTGCGATCGGGACTTAGTGCGCCCATTGCACAAACGGATTGAAAAACGTTACGAACATATTCTGCTCAATACGCAAGTCACCCAGATTACACCAGAAGCCACCGGGTTACGGGTCGCCTTCGCGGGTGGCGACGCTCCCGCACCGCAGTTGTTCGACCGGGTGCTGGTGGCGGTAGGGCGACGTCCCAACGGCAAAGCGATCGGCGCGGAAAACGCCGGCGTTAACGTCGACGCGCAAGGATTTATCCCGGTGGATGCGCAGCAGCGCACCAACGTCCCGCATATCTTCGCTATCGGCGATATCGTCGGCCAACCGATGCTGGCCCATAAAGCGACGCATGAGGGCAAGGTGGCGGCGGAAGTTCTCTCCGGCCACCCCAGTGCATTCGACGCCCGCGCGATTCCCTCGGTTGCCTACACGAACCCGGAAGTGGCGTGGGTGGGATTAACCGAGGCGGAAGCCAAGACCCGCGGCATCGCTATCGAAATATCCGCGTTTCCTTGGGCGGCGAGCGGCCGGGCGCTCTCCCTGGGGCGCGACGAGGGAATAACTAAACTGCTGGTGGATAAAGCAACGCGGCGCGTTGTCGGCGCCGGCGTCACCGGCCCCCATGCCGGCGAGCTGATCGCCGAGGCGGTGCTGGCGCTGGAAATGGGCGCCGACGCCGAGGATATCGGCCTAACGATTCACCCGCATCCCACGCTATCGGAAACCCTGGGATTCGCCGCGGAAATGGCGGAAGGCACGATCACCGATCTGTACCTCAAGCGCCGGTAGCCCAACATAGACAGACGGGATGGGATTGATTAGGATTAAATTTTCCTCCCCGATCCCGCCCTGTGGACCTCGCGCTCACGTTCGACGCCGCCGAACTCGCCCCGCAGCGCCAACGGCTCGATAATCGCCCAGCCTACACCGCGCTGCGCAACCTGGCGGAGTTACGCTATTTCATGGCCCACGCCATTTGCGCGGTGCGGGAGCTCATGTCGGTGGTGAACTATCTGCAAAACGAGATCGCACCCGCGCGCTATCCATGGCCCCCACGCCGCCCTCCGGCGGCGCGCCGCCTCCCTAACCAATGGGCGCTAGCGGAAGAGTCGGACATCGGGCTGCCGGCCGCCGCCGGCAATGCCGTTTATGACAGTCATGTTGAATTATATTGCGGCGCGATGCGAGAAATCGACGCCGATCCCGCACCGGCGCTGAAATTCGTCGACATCGCCGCTGCCAGCGGCCTAGCGCCGCTCGCGCCACACTGTTTCATGGAACACACGCGCCACGGCCTCGACAGCGGCCAACCCTCTGAGGAAGCGATCCATACCGCGCGGGAAGTGCGGGAAGTGCGCATCCGCTTCTGGGACGGCGTACTGAACGCCATCGGCCGAAAATCCCGCGGCACGCCATGAACACGCACTTTAACAACGAGGATATTTTTCTCGGCCGCCAACCGATCGTCGATCATAAACATGGGATCGTCGCCTACGAGTTGTTGTTCCGCACGGCGCACGATCAAACCAGCGCCGACGTCTCCGACGACTTGCTCGCCACCGCCAGCGTCATTATTCAAGCGTTCACCGAACTGGGCATCGAAGATGTCCTAGGTAATAACAAGGGGTTCATCAACGTCAGTTACGATCTCCTCATGAGCGAACTGGTGGAGTTGCTGCCGAAGGAACGGGTTGTGTTGGAGTTGCTCGAGTCCATTACGCCCTCGGAGGAAGTGATCGCGCGTTGCCAGGTGCTCAAGGAACGGGGATTTATGCTCGCCCTAGACGATTTCGTGTTCAACGACGCATTTATTCCCTTGCTCGATATCGTCGACGTGGTTAAGGTCGAGCTGCCGGCGCTCACCGACGCCGAACTGTGCGGCCAAGTGCACCAGTTACGAAACTGGCCGGTGCAACTCCTGGCGGAAAAGGTCGATACACCACAGCAAGCCGAATATTGCGCATCGCTCGGCTTCGAACTGTTTCAGGGCTATTATTTCGCGAGGCCGGCCATTCTTAGCGGCAAGCGCGCCGACCCCGCCAAGCTCGCGCTGCTGCGATTGGTCGGATTGGTGCTGGGGGACGCCGAAACCCATGAGATCGTGCAAGAATTCAAGCGCGACCCGGGACTGACCTATAATCTGCTGCGGCTGGTCAATTCCGTCGCTTTCGGCGCGCACCGGCAAATCACCTCCCTCAACCACGCCATCAGCATCCTTGGACGGCGCCAGTTACAGCGCTGGCTGCAATTGCTGCTGTTCACCCACGCCCCCGGCGCGGCCATGCTGAACGATCCCTTGCTGATACTGGCCGCGACCCGAGGACGGCTGATGGAATTACTGACCCAACTGATTTTTCCCAACAACCGGGACATGGAAGACCAGGGATTCATGGTCGGCATCATGTCGCTATTGGACGCGCTGTTGGGCATGCCCTTGGAGCAAGTGCTGAATCAACTGAACCTGACCGATAAGGTGCGCACGGCCCTGCTCCACCGCCAAGGGGTGCTAAGCACACTGCTGCGCCTCACCGAACAATTAGAGCAAAACGATTACGACGGCGTGCTCGCCATTCTCGACACGCAGCCAGAAATCTCGCTGGGACAACTAACCGTGGCGCAACTGGATGCACTAGGATGGGCCACCAGCATTAGCGCGCCAGCGGAAGAATCGAACAAAGACACATAACGCCAACCCCCATCCGCCGCCTTCGGCGCGTTTGCCGGGCGCGAAGAAAGGCCGCCGGGACGCATTGCATTCCCCCGCAGACTGACTAGAATGAAAATCATTATCAAGAAGGAGGCGCCGCGTTATGAAAAAAC
Source organism: Betaproteobacteria bacterium (assembly GCA_003519965.1). Lineage (GTDB taxonomy): Bacteria > Pseudomonadota > Gammaproteobacteria > Burkholderiales > UBA9220 > UBA9220. Next base: position 4,591 of record DOVS01000205.1, on the reverse strand, counting down.
CATCTCCCCCCGTAGCCAGCCGCGGCTCCAGCGCGCAACAACCCGATCTGGACTGGAGCCTAGTGCGGGAAACCATTCTGATGCTGGAGCTGGTCATCGCCCAAATCGATATCGCGATGAAAGACAGCGACGGCTCGGTGGATGTGCTGACCAATTCGTTCACGTCGATGTTCGGATTAGTCAAAGTCATCGCCGACACCGCCGGTTCTCTACCCGCCAAGGGCGCATCCGGCGCCGCTAAAGCCGCTATCGAGGAACATTGCAACCAGGTTTCGACAATGATGCAAAACGCGATTGTCGCATTCCAATTCTACGATAAGCTATCGCAGCGTTTAAGCCACGCCAACCATAGCATCGACGCGCTGGCGGCGCTGATCGCCGACTCCCGCCGCCTATACCATCCCGCAGAGTGGAAGGGGCTGCAAGAAAAAATCAAGTCCAAGTACACCATGGAGGAAGAGCGCGCCATGTTCGACGCGGTCATGCAGGGAAAAAGCGTAAAACAAGCCCTAGCCGCATTTACCCAGAAGATGAAAGAAGCCAACCCGCAAACTAGCGATATCGAACTATTCTAAACACAGGGAACGCCACCCGCCGCCATTTGTGCAGTAAAATCCCCCCATGACTCGAGGGGACTCTGAGATGCGATTAACGTTTTACGGCGCGGCCCGCGAGGTTACCGGCTCCTGTTATCTGGTGGAAACCGGTCAAGCGCGCTTTTTGGTGGATTGCGGTATGTTCCAGGGAGGACGAGAAACCCGCGCCAAGAATATCGACGCCTTGGACTTCGACCTTGCCTCCCTCGATTTCGTTCTGGTCACCCACGCCCATATCGACCATTCCGGCTTGCTGCCCCGCCTGGTGACCTTTGGCTTTCGCGGTCCGATTTACGCCACCACCGCCACCACCGATTTATTAGTGGTCATGCTGCGCGACAGCGCCCATATCCAGGAAAAGGAGGCGGAATGGGAAAATTACACACGCCGCCAATCCAAACGCAAATTCAAACACGAAATCGCGCCGCTCTACACCGTGGCCCAAGCGGACGCTTGCCTGAAACGTTTCCGCTCGGTGGACTATGCCCAGCGCTTCCAACCCCATCCCTCGGTATCTTGCCGTTTCCAGGACGCCGGGCACATTCTCGGCTCCGCCATCCTCGAAATCTGGGCCGTGTCGAATCATCGCACCCGCAAGCTGGTATTTTCCGGCGATCTCGGCCAACCCGGCCATCCCGTGGTGGAAGACCCGACGCCTATCGCGGCGGCCGATATTCTGTTAGTGGAATCGACCTACGGCGACCGCACCCACAAAAGCATGGCGGATACCCGGGAAGAACTGGTGCACGCCGTTAACGACACCCTGCGGCGCAAGGGCGGCAATCTCGTCATCCCCGCCTTCACTGTGGGACGCACCCAAGACCTGATTTTTTTACTCTACGACCTTACGCGGGAAGGCCGGCTGCACGATCTGGATATCTACGTCGATTCGCCCATGGCGGCCAAGGCCAGCGAGATCACCCTGAAACATCGCGCCCTATGGGATCGAGAAGCGCAAACACTGCTGCAATGGCAGAATCAACAAATCCCCCCGCCTATCCGCCTGCATTTTGTCGAGGACGTAGAAGAATCCATGGCGCTTAACACCGTCCGCCATGGCGCACTGATCATTTCCGCCAGCGGCATGTGCGACGCGGGACGCATTAAACACCACCTGCGCTATAATTTGGGGCGGCGCGAATGTACTATTCTGATTACCGGCTTTCAGGCCGCCGGTACGCTGGGGCGGCGGCTGGTGGACGGCGCTAAAACCGTGCGCATCTTCAAGCAAGAAATTCCGGTGCGCGCCGACATTTACACCATCGGCGGACTTTCCGCCCATGCCGACCGGGAAGGGCTGCTAAACTGGCTGTCACATTTCCGCCATCCGCCACGCCATACCTTTATCGTCCACGGCGAAGAAACCAACGCGCAGCGCTTCGCCGGCACGGTGCGCGAGCGCCTCGGGTGGGATCGTGTCACCGTGCCTGACTATCGTTCCAGCATCACGCTCGATTCGAGGTAAAGTAACCCAATGTCATCTATACTGACGGCCTTATGCTGTTAGCCTACCGCAATTTACTCCGCGCTTTCCGCAGCGCCGCCCTCGTCGCCGCAGGGGGACTCGGCATCGCAACGCCGCTTCCTGCGGCGCCGCTCCCCACAACCGTTATCGCGGCGCTGCGCGAAGCGAATATTTCCTTGAAAAATATCGGTGTTTACGTGCAAAACGTGAATGCCGCTCAGCCGCTACTCGATTACCGCGGGCGCCGGCCGATGGATCCCGCCTCCACGATGAAGCTCTTGACGACCGCCGCCGCATTGGAACAACTGGGGCCGGATTTCACCTGGAAAACGGAAGCGTATGCCGACGGCCCCATCAAAAACGGCGTGTTGCAGGGTAATTTATACTTAAAAGGGTACGGCGACCCTCTGCTGACCCTGGAGCGGTTCTGGATGCTGCTGCGTCAATTACGGCAGGCTGGCGTGCGCGTTATCCGAGGAAATCTGGTGCTGGACAAGCGCTATTTCCATGTACCCTATCGTGACCCCGCCACCTTCGACGACGAACCGTACAAGCCGTACAACGCCGCGCCAAACGCCCTCACCGTCAATTTCCGGGTCACCGAATTCCGCTTCCTGCCGGAACCGGCGCGCCGTACGGTGCGTATTGTCGCCGATCCCCGGCCGGACGGCGTCCGGGTGATTAACCGGTTGCGCCTGACCCATGGCGCCTGCGGCGCCTGGCGCGAGCGGCTTAAACAACGCGTCCTTCCTTCGCGCCACGGCATGACCGTCCTGTTCGACGGCCGTTATGCCGCTGCTTGCGGGGAGAAGTCGGCCTATCTCCGCCTTTATCGGAACGGCGGATACGTCTACAGTGTATTTAAGCAATTATGGAAAACCTTGGGCGGCGTCCTGAACGGCGCATTACGCGAGGGCGCGACGCCGGCGAACGCCACTTGGCTCGCCACGGCCAACTCGCCGCCGTTAGCCGTCGTGGAGCGCAGCCTCAACAAATACAGCAATAATTTTATGGCGCGTCAATTATTCCTCACCCTCGGGGCGGAAACCGCCGGTCCGCCCGGTCTGCTGGAAAATGCGCGACAGGCGGTGCGTCGATGGCTGCGCCGGAAAGGATTGCATTTTCCCAGCCTAGTGATGGAAAACGGCGCCGGGCTGTCGCGGACGGCGCGAATCACGCCCCAAGATCTGGCGGCGGTGCTGCTCGCCATGCACCGCAGCCCGTTTATGCCGGAATATATCTCCACCCTGCCGATTGCCGCAGTGGACGGCACGATGAAGAAACGCCTCTCCGGCACGCCGGCCGCCTCCCACGCCCATATCAAGACCGGCACGCTCGATGGCGTCAAGGCGATCGCCGGCTATGTCCGCAGCCGCGACGGCGGAACCTGGAGCGTCGCCTTCCTGATTAACGACCCTCACGCATCCGCTGGCGCGGCGGCGGGAGACGCCTTGCTGGAATGGATTTATGATTATCCACCGCAACGGGGAGATCGAACGCCGCGCTCCCGCGCCCGGGAAAAACTTCCCGGCCTAGGCGACTACCGCTAATGGCGCGGCGCACCCTTTCCCGCCTGCTGCCGCCGCTGGCGGCTTTGTTAGTCGCCGGAACGGTCGCCGTCGGCGTCGCCTTGCTGGACCAGGCCGATCATGCACAGCGCTTTCAAGAAAAGCGCGCCGAAACCACGCTCCGCCTCGCCGCCCTGCGCGCTCGGCTGGAAGGCGTGCTCAGCGCCCGTCTAACCATTGCGCAAGCCTTGGCGGCCCATCTCTCCTCTCACCCTGGCGTCAGCCGCGAGACCTTCGCGCATATTGCCCGCCCCATTTTGCAACGGCGGCGCAACGTCATGGCCCTGGAACTAAACACGACCCGTGGCAAAACCTACGTTTATCCCGCAGCCGGCGACGGGGCGAAGCCTCTCCCGCTCCCTCTGGATAAAGCGTCCCGAATTGCCGGCCCTTTCCCGTGGGGAAAAGAGAAGACGGTCTTCGTCGCCTCCGCCCCGGTTTTTCCGCACGCCCTGGCGAGCAATCGGCAAATGACGGCCCAATGGGGCATAGCCGGCGCAATCTTTAGCCTGCGCTCGCTAATCACTGACGCGGGACTCACGCACGGCCACGATCTTAATTTGTGCTTGCATGCATTGGGCAAGGCGAAACACGCCGGTGCGCTCCTGTGGGCAAACACCGCCCACTGCCCGTCCATTCCGGTAAAACTGGCGATTGACTTGCCTCAAGGCGTTTGGCAGCTTGCCGCCGCGCCAACGCATGGCTGGCAAGACAACCGCTTCCATTGGCTGCGTTGGCTAGGCGGTCTACTCGCCGTGGTAGCCGGCGGTTTTGCCGGGTTCCTGGTGCGCAATCCACAACGGCTGCGAGAGGAAATCGCGCGCTCGACGCTTGCGTTGCGCGAAAGTAAATTACGCCAATCCCACCTATTCGATCAATCGCCCTTTGGCCTATTCCTGGTCGGCGCCGACGGCGTAATTAAAGATTGTAATCCCGCTTTTCTGGAGATGGCGGCGACGCCC
>DOVS01000105.1 GCA_003519965.1 Betaproteobacteria bacterium | reverse complement strand
GGTGGTGCCGCAGCAGCCGCCAACCAAGTGAACGCCGTCTTCCTCGATAAAGCGGCGGTGCCAGTCGGCCAGTTCCTGGGGCAGCAGGGGATATTCGGTCTGGCCGTCCACCAGCATGGGCATGCCGGCGTTCGGCATTACCGAAATGAAGTGTCGCCAGTGTTCGCCCAGCCATTGCACGTGCTCGGCCATTTCCGCCGGGCCGGTGGCGCAATTGACTCCCATCCCGTCCACATCGAGGGCGTCCAGCGCCGCCGCCGCCGCCGCGATGTCGCTGCCCACCAGCATGGCGCCGGTAGTTTCGATGGTGACTTGGGAGAAAATCGGCACTTCTTCGCGGTTTTTCTCGCGGCGGGCGGTTTTGCAGCCGTTCACCGCCGCTTTCAATGTCAGCAAATCCTGGTTGGTTTCCAGCAAAAAGCAATCGATGCCGCCGTCCAGCAAACCGCGGGCCTGCTCGGCGTAGGAGGCCTCCAGTTCGTCATGGCCGATGTGGCCGAGGCTGGCCAGCTTCGTGCCGGGACCCACCGAGCCGAGCACGTAGCGCGGTTGCCCGGGGGTGGAAAATTCGTCGGCAAGGCGGCGCGCGATCTGTGCCGCGCAATGGTTGATTTCATAGGTGCGCGGAGTTAAATCGAACTCCGCCAATACGACCTGATTGGCGCCGAAGGTATTGGTTTCCACGCAATCCGCCCCCGCCTCGAAATAAGCGCGATGAACGCTCTCCACGAAGTCGGGCCGGGTCAGATTCAGGACTTCCGAGCAGTTTTCCAGGCCGAGAAAATCTTTTTCCACGTCCCAATCTTGGGCTTGGATCAAGGTGCCGGTGCCGCCGTCGCACAATAAAACGTGTTGCTTCAAGCGGTCGAGAAATGCAGATTTCATTGATACGCAAATTCCGTTGATCGATATTAATCTTCGCTAGGCGCCGCCACCGTATGGATAGGGTGGTGGCGGCGATTATTCAAAGGGCTGATACTTTAACGCAATTCCGACCGGCGTGCTTGGCTTCGTACAGAGCGGAGTCGGCGCGCATCACCAGGCCTTGGGCGTTATCGTCCGGCGTCAGTTGGGCGATGCCGCCGCTGAAGGCGGCGCGGATTCTTTTCCCCTCGTACTGCATGGGGGTGTTGCCCACCGCCACGCGCAGCCGGTCTAGCAGCAATTGCGCGCCGTTGGTGTCGGTATCCGGCAGAATCAGCAGAAACTCCTCGCCGCCGTAACGGGCGAGCACGTCGGACTCCCGCAGCGCGGCTTTAAGCAAGGTCGTTAAATGAATCAACATTTTATCGCCGGCGTCATGGCCGTAGCGGTCGTTGATCTTCTTGAAAAAATCGATATCGACCATGGCGACCGTCAGTACGCGCTCATGCCGTTGAGCGCGCGTGATTTCGCGTGTCAGCGCGACTTCCATGCCACGGCGGTTCTGGGTGCCGGTTAGCGCGTCTTCCTGTACTAGTTTACGGGTTTCCTGCAATTCGGCCTGAATTTGCTCCAGTGCTTGGCGGGTGCCGGTCAAGCCGTCGTGGGTTTCCTCGGTATTCTGTAAAATGGCGTCGGCGGTCGCCATGATCGTGCTTAATAACTGTAGCGCCGTGCCCTTTTCCTCGGTTGCTTTCAAATCGTCGATATTCCCGCGCATTTCCCGGTTGTGCTGGCCGAGGTTGGTCACCAGCCCTTCGGCCTGCACGGTCACATCGTCCAACAAGGCGCTGATTTCCTCGATGAGCTTCTGGCTGGCGACATCGGCCGTCACCTCCTGCGCGGGCGGGGGCGGGTGGGGTGCAGGCGGCGGCTCCCCCAATACGGTATAGTAGTATTGGGTGTAATTCTCGGGCGTGGGCGGCAAGCCTTGCTCGGTGAGCTGGTAAAGCGCCTTTTTTGCGATCTGGGTAACGGTTTTTCTCATAAACGGTTCCGCAGCACTTAAATTTGAGTATATATCACCTGCGCCGAAACGAAATAAAGCCGCCGATCGCTGTCGCCCCGCAAGGGTGCGGGTGCGTCGGAAAAATGGCGGGTTTCATGATAAAATTTCATTTTTAAGCCAATAGTCGCGATTGACGCCATCCGCCCATGTCCGAGCGCCTGCCCGTTTCCCACGATAACGCGATTCCCCTCCCGCCGTTTTGGGGCGCTAAAGCAATCGAGCAAATCCCGCTGAAGGCGGTTGCGCCCTATATTAATAAAACGGCGCTCTATAAGTTTCAGTGGGGGTTCAAGCCGCAAGGCAAGTCGCCGCCGGAGTACCGGGAATGGGCGCGGCAAGCGGTGGAGCCGATTTTCAACCGCCTGCTGGATCAGGCGGCGCAGGAAAATATCTTGCTGCCCCAGGCGGTTTATGGTTATTTTCCGTGCCAGTCGGTGGGCGACACCCTCATTATTTACCACGATCCGCAAGGAGCGCGGGAGCGTTGCCGGTTTACCTTCCCGCGCCAAAAAACGGGGCGGGGATTGTGCATCGCCGATTTTTTCCGCGCCCAGGAGAGCGGCGAAATCGATGTGGCGGCGTTTCAGTTGGTCACTGTCGGACAGCACGCCTCCGATTACGCGCGCGACCTGTTTCAGCGGGACATCTACCAAGAATACCTCTTTTGGCATGGACTCAACGCCGAGAGCGCGGAAGGGCTGGCGGAATTCATTCATAAGCGGATTCGCGTGGAGCTCGGGTTCGGCGCGGAAGACGCCCGCGACTTACGCGATCTCATCAAGCAGAAATACCGGG
>DOVS01000265.1 GCA_003519965.1 Betaproteobacteria bacterium | reverse complement strand
ACCCGCTTGCGCACACTTTTCGGCGTAATACCGCAAACGGCGTTGTGGGCGATCTGTTTGGCGCGCCGTCTTTCGGTTTCTTCGATGGCGCGCTGGATGGATTTTGTCCGTGTATTGGCGTACAGGATTGCGGCGCCGTTGACATGGCGGGCGGCGCGGCCGATAGTCTGAATCAACGAACGCTCGGAGCGCAGAAAGCCCTCCTTATCCGCATCCAGGATCGCGACAAGCGAGACTTCAGGAATATCCAGCCCTTCCCTTAGTAAGTTAATTCCTACCAACACATCGAATACGCCGAGACGCAGATCGCGAATAATTTCCACCCGCTCCACGGTATCGATGTCCGAATGCAAGTAGCGCACCTTAATTCCGTGATCGGCCAAATATTGGCTCAGCTCTTCGGCCATGCGCTTGGTTAAGGTCGTCACCAGCACCCGTTCGCCCTGAGCAATGCGGTTATTGGCCTCGGACAGCAAGTCATCCACCTGGGTCGTAACGGGACGGACGTCGATGACGGGGTCGACGAGTCCGGTCGGCCGGATGACCTGCTCCACCACTTGGGCGGCGTGATCCGCTTCGTATTGCGCCGGGGTTGCGGAAACAAAAATCGTCTGGCGCATGACTTGCTCGAATTCATCGAAGCGCAAGGGCCGGTTATCCAGTGCGCTGGGAAGACGGAAACCATAAGCCACTAGATTTTCCTTACGCGCGCGGTCTCCTTTATACATACCGCCGATTTGCGGAATGGTGACATGGCTTTCATCGATGAACATCAGCGCGTTAGGCGGCAGATAATCGATTAGGGTTGGCGGCGGTTCTCCCGGCTGACGCCCCGACAAATGACGGGAATAGTTTTCAATTCCCTTGCAGAAGCCTAATTCGTTCAGCATTTCCAAGTCGAAGCGGGTGCGCTGCTCGATACGCTGAAGCTCCACTAACTTATTTTCACGTTGGTAAAATTTGATACGCTCCCGCAGCTCTTCCTTAATCGCCCCGATCGCACGCAGCGTCGTGCTGCGAGGCGTCACGTAGTGGCTTGAAGGATAAACCGTATAACGCGTCACCTTTTGAAGCACATGGCCGGTTAACGGATCGAATAAGGAAATATGCTCTACTTCCTCGTCGAACAGCGAGACACGTATTGCGGTTTCCGAATTTTCCGCTGGAAATATATCGAGCACATCGCCACGCACCCGGAAGGCGCCGCGATGAAAATCCGTTTCGTTTCGTTCGTACTGCATCCCGGTCAAGCGCTTGATGGCGTCCCGCTGGGATAGGGTGTCTCCTTGGCGTAGATGGAGGATCATGCCATGGTAATCCACTGGGTCGCCGATACCGTAGATCGCCGATACCGTTGCCACGGTGATGCTGTCTTCGCGCTCCAGCAAGGCCTTGGTGGCGGAAAGCCGCATTTGTTCGATATGCTCGTTGATGCTGGAGTCCTTCTCGATGAACAAGTCACGAGACGGCACATAAGCTTCCGGCTGATAATAATCGTAATAGGAGACGAAATATTCCACTGCGTTTTCGGGAAAGAATTCGCGCATTTCCGCATAAAGCTGCGCCGCCAGGGTTTTGTTGTGCGCCAGAATCAGGCAGGGGCGCCCCAAGCGGGCAATGGCGTTGGCCGCGGTATAGGTTTTGCCCGAGCCAGTCACGCCTAGCAACGTTTGAAACGCCAGGCCGTTTTCTATCCCTTCCACCAGCTGCTGGATCGCTTCCGGCTGGTCGCCAGCAGGCTCGAAGGGTTGATGAAGTTTAAAAGGGCTCTTGGGAAAAGTAACAATCACGATTAAAATCTAATAATTTTGGCTAGCAGGATTTTAGCATAGGGAGAAATTTCTCCCGCCTCTTACCCACACCACCGCACGAGGTTAGTATTTTGGAACTTGCACAGCGCGTATGGGCGATCAAGCCCTCTCCTACTCTCTCCGTTACAGCACTCGCCGCCCAGCTTAAAGCGCAAGGCAAAGATATCATCGGACTCGCCGCCGGCGAACCCGATTTCGATACGCCCCAGCCGATTAAAGCGGCGGCCATTCGCGCAATTAACGAGGGATTCACCAAATACACCCCGGTGGGGGGAACCGCTAGCCTGAAGCAAGCTGTCGTCAATAAACTCAAGCGGGAAAATGGGCTGGATTACACGCCGAAGCAAGTGCTGGTTTCCTGCGGCGGCAAGCAAAGTTTTTTCAACCTCGCACAAGCAATAATCGACCCCGGCGACGAGGCCGTCATTCCCGCACCTTACTGGGTTTCCTACCCGGATATCATTCTGCTTGCCGGCGGTAAGCCGGTGTTTGCTTTTGCCGGCATCGAGCAACAATTCAAAATTACGCCTCAACAACTGGCCGCGGCCATCACGCCTAAGACCAAGCTGGTGGTGCTAAATAGCCCGAGCAACCCCAGCGGAGCCGTTTATACGCGGGAAGAGCTGGCCGCGCTGGGCGAAGTGCTGCGCGCCCATCCGAAGCTATTGATCGCCACCGACGATATATACGAGCACATCCTGTTCGATGACGCCCCATTCGTCAACATCCTTAGCGTCTGCCCCGATCTTACCGAACGTACGATGGTGCTAAACGGCGTTTCTAAAGCCTATTCCATGACAGGCTGGCG
>DOVS01000100.1 GCA_003519965.1 Betaproteobacteria bacterium | reverse complement strand
GCCATGACTAACACTATGACAGGCACTATTCTTGTAGCTATCGACGGGTCGCAAAATTCTATGTTGGCGGCAGGGTACGCCGCTCGATTGGCCAAAACGCTCGGTATCCATTTAGGTATGATTTATGTCCTTGACATGCCGGCCATTAGTTTTTGGGCGGGGATCGAGGAGCGGATGAAAGGCGATGTCCGCGCACAGGCGGAGAAATCCCTGATGGAGATATCCGCCAGGATTGGCGAGATTTGCGAGGTCGTGCCGGAATTCTACATTGTCGACGGCATACCTGAAGAGGAAGTGGTCAAAGCGGTTAACGACGATCCGCAAATCATGATGGTCGTGACCGGCCGTGACGGCATTTCCACCGAAAAACGTTCTCTTCCACGCTTGCGCCGGGTTAGCGGCCGATTCAGCAGTAGACTTGCCGAGCATTTGTCGGTGCCGCTGTTAGTAGTGCCCCCGGATTTAGCGACGGACCATATCTGCCCTGCATTAACCGAATTTCGTGTTGCCCTAGACAGTCGCGATAAAGATCCTCATTTATAGATAAGGTTTTGCTTTATGGAAGTTTTTCTTCCCATTGCCCATATGGATGTTAACTTGCTGCTGATTCTTTTTTTCGGCGGTATCGTGGGGTTTTTATCTGGGTTGGTTGGCGTGGGAGGGGGATTTCTTGTCACACCGCTGCTGATTTTTATCGGGATTCATCCACTTGTCGCAGTAGCGACGGGTTCAGCGCAGATCGCCGGCACCTCTGCCGGCGGCAGCTATGCGCACTGGCGCCTGGGCAACATCGATTTCAAGATGGGTATTGTCCTTTTAATTGGTAGTTGGTTCGGCGGCAGCGTCGGTGTTTTTATCGCTAGGGCGCTGCATCAAGGAGGACAGTTCGGCAATATCGTAACCTTCCTCTATGTGGTGTTGCTGGGGATTATCGGCGCGAGCATGTTGATCGAGTCGGTTAATGTGATCCGTAAGGCGGGCAAACGGAACCCTCAGAAACAGAACGAGAAGCGTGGGGCGGGAGCAAGTCTTGGCGCGCTGATTATGCATTTGCCGGGGAAAATGAATTTCCCAATCTCGGGGCTAACTATATCGGCGTTTGTGCCCTTGATCCTGGGAGGCGCCGTTGGCGTACTCACCTCTCTCATGGGTGTCGGCGGGGGCTTTGTGATGGTGCCCGTCATGATCTACTTCTTGAAAATGCCGACTAAGATCGTCGTCGGCACTTCACTGTTCCAGTTGCTGTTTACCACTGCGGTGGTGAGTGTCATGCAATCTGGTATTAACCATGCCGTCGACCCCTTTTTAGCGTTGATTTTAATTTTCGGATCGGCTTTTGGCACGCAGTGGGGCACTCGAATGAGTGCGCGGCTTCCCGCGGAAAAATTACGCTTAATTCTGGCGTTAGTGGTCGTCGGGGTGGCTGTAAAGATGCTGGTGGGCTTGTTAATCACACCGCATGAATTGTATCTGATGACAAGAGTATCACTATGAAGCGGTTTGTTAGTAGTGCGTTAATCATTTTTGCCCTTTTACCATTAAGGGGTAATGCTGGCGATACGTTGATTAGTCAATTAGAGCATGAGCATGTGGACATCACGACTCGGTTCATCGGTAAGCAAGTCTTGCTCTTTGGTTCGATGTCCAGCCCCGGCGATGTCATCATTAAAGTGGTGTCGCCTAAACAGGACGTGGCGGTAAGCCGTAGAGTTAAAATTGGCCCGGTATGGCTGGATAGCGGCAAAGTGGTGGTGAAGGACACTCCCGGCCTCATGTATTTGTTATCGAGCAAACCCATTACCCAGTTATTGCCGGCCAGTGAGATTAATCGCTACGGACTCAGTTTAAAGGACGGGCTGGCGCAGGGGACGCCAATGGTGACGGGCGGAGCTGTGCCGGGATGGGACGACGCTTTTCTACGCCTCAAAAGAGAGAACGGTTCCTACCGAGAAGTGAGCGACGCCGTAACCGTGGCGCATGACCGTCTCTTTTTCACGCATTTGTCATTGCCGGCCAAACTACCTATTGGCATGTATAAATTGAATATTTACCAAGTCAACCATGGTCGTGTCGTCAGCCAGCAAACCAGCGGGCTGGACGTGCGCCAAGTGGACTTGGAGTTATGGGTTTCCGAAATCGCGCGTAAACATCCATGGCTATTCGGTCTTGTTTTTACGATGAGCGCCATGCTCATCGGTCTTGGACTGGGTGTTCTGTTGCGCCGTAACAACGATGACTAACAACATTTTGGGTTTTTGTCTTGAGATAGCTAAATCAGAGAAATTTTTAAAATTTTCCCGGGAATGCGTATTCCCGGCCAGTTCTCCTTTTGAGAGCGCGACGACGGTTGAACCGTTGAGGAAAAGGCGATGATGGCGCCAATAACATAGGAATAACCGCCAACTTCTAGGAATGCGTAGCCAAGAGGGTAAGCGGCGGATAAACAAGCGGTATTGATGCTCCCGGAATTCGGCTAAGCGATGAGCGCTCAAAAACCTGGTAGAGGCGGCAGACGCTAACAGGCGTGATGAGGCGGTTAAACGCTTATATTTAAAAATTTTATTGGCAAAACGGTGTGATTGAGGAACGCCCGCACTCATCGTCCGGGCGCTTTTCGCAACGTTTCTTAACGGTAAAAAGGCTAAAAAATATGCACGTGTTTCTCCCTATTGCACACATAGGTATTAATCTTTGGCTTGTTATTGCATTAGGGACCGGCGTCGGTTTGCTTTCAGGGTTAACGGGGGTTGGCGGCGGGTTTCTGTTAACGCCTCTTCTGCTTATTCTCGGGGTTCCTCCGCTTGTCGCCGCGGGAAGCAGCACGGCGCAAATCGTGGGAACTTCCTCCGTTGGCAGCTATGGCCATTGGCGGCTGGGTAATGTCGATTTTCGCATGGCTATTCTTTTAGTTCTGGGAGGATGGGCTGGCGGGGCCGTCGGTGTTTATGTCGCTAAAATTCTGGAGCACGGCGGCCATTTCCACACTATTTTGTCTTTCGTTTATCTAATCGTGTTGGGCTTCGTTGGAAGCGCAATGCTGATCGAATCGTTTAATGCGATGCGGCCGAAGCGGAAACAAGAAAATAAACAAGCCGCGGGCGATGCAAAACCGTCGATTATGGCGAAAATTGTTGATTTTCTTCCCGGAAAAGTTTATTTCCCCGTTTCCGGGCAGCATATGTCGTTTATTTTGCCCATGCTTTTAGGCATGATGGTCGGGTCTATTACTTCCTTAGGGATTAGCGGCGGATTCCTTATGGTGCCGGCGCTGATTTACCTAATGAAGCTGCCGACGAAGGTGGCGGTGGGAACAACCCTGTTTCAACTCTTGTTTATCGCCGCCAATGTCAGTATTTTGCAGGCGGGCATGAATCACGCCGTCGATCCTTATCTAGTGATAACGCTGGTGCTTGGTTCGAGCGTCGGTAGCGTTGTAGGAACGCGTCTCAGCGCATTAATGAAAAGCGAGCATTTGCGCCTGGTGTTGGCGGTGGTCGTGCTTGGAGTGGCGATACAAATGGGACTCGGTTTGATATTGCAGCCAAGTAATCCATTCACGATGCAGATAACTTATTAAATACAAATTATATTAACTATGCGACGCAATTATTTGATAGTATTATTGTTATTGGCAACTCTCGGAGTTGCCGTTTCCCCCGCCTTGGCGGAAACGCCCAAGCTAATCAGCTGGGTCGCTACCGATAAAGTGAATATCGGCAGCAATTTTACCGGGACGAGAATATTAATTTTGGGGGGAATCTCTCAGCCGGGGCAAATCATCATCAAACTTCGCTCGCCCGATCAAAAAGTCTCCATGAAGCTTAAGACCCGCAAAGGACCTTTCTGGCTAGGTTCTGGGAAGACGACGATAACTGGCGCGCCGGGCATTTTTCAATTGCTTTCTTCCGCCCCACGGCATACCCAACTCAGTCAGGCTGTTCTCGAACACCATGAACTCAGTAATGCGAGTATTCTGGACGACGCGCGATTTCAGCCGCGTCCTAAGAATATCGAGCGATGGCGGACGGCGTTCTTGCAGCTTAAGGAAAAACAGCAGGACTACATAGAGAACGAGCATGCGGTGACCTTAGTCGGCGGTCATGTTTTTTTCTCCAAAGTGATTTTACCGACATCGATTCCTCTCGGAAATTATCAACTGAGCATCTATTTAACCCGAAATGGGCATATCGTTGCGCACCAAATACATAACTTTGTCGTTCACGAAATATCGATGGAACGATGGGTGACCGATTTTGCGAATAAGGATAGTTGGTTGTTCGGCCTTATTTTTGTTCCACTCGTCGGTTTTCTAGGGCTTATTATCGGGCTGACCCTACGGCGTATTGCAACCTAACGCAGCACGCGTTGCCTAGGGTGTTTTAACCGCGGGACCAGCCGTAAATAAGCTGAATGGCTTCCCATACTTCGATCGGGACATCCTGCATTATTCCTTGGGATAGAGGCTCGGCTTCCTGGTTGAACTCGAGGCAACCGACAAACTCCTCGACCGCGCTGACAATTTCGGTTAGAGCGACTTCCCAGGGCGCGGCCTGTTTTTTTCTGGACCAAATGGTGCCGATAATTTGTTCTCCGCCTTTGGGCATTGCGCTGGACTGCCGCAAGCGCGTTTGATTCTGCTTGAGTAGTCCAGCGCTAAGCGTGCGTTCTGCGATGGCGGAGAGATTGATCGCTTCGCGATGCGCCGCATCCCTGAGTAACTGGTAGGTCGGCCGGGAGAGATAAAGGGCGACTTGCTGTTTGTCCGTGTTACGGGAGCGCCAAGCACGCACTCTATCCCGGTTTGCCGTTTTGGCGGCATCGATTGCCTGGGAAAAATTTTCCTGTTTACCACGCGGTCCCACCATATCTTAACCTCGGCTGTTAGCACACTCTTCGGAAATTTCGAAGGATTTGGTTACTAGTAATAGCGTTGCATGAATAACGCCGTCTTGTAAAGCGTATCCAGGCAAGAATATGCAAATATTCTAATGAAATATTTTTGTCATATTTCCGGTGAATAATGATTTCCTGGTGGAATATTATGCACGGCGGCGCCATGGGAATGCCGTGGCGAGGCATCTTGCACGAACAAATTGAGGTATCGCAGAGGATATGACCTTACAACAACAGTTGCGTTTAATTACGGCGATGACCGTTATCGGCATGTCAATCGTCGCTGTTTCCACGGCGCTAAATCTACAACGCCTGCGCGGTGAATTCGGCACTTACCAGACCAAGCAACATATGGATCAGGATTTGATCGAAATAAAAGCATCCGCATTGGCTATTTCTCGCGCCGATCCCATTTTGCCCGATACGCTTCCTCAGCTGAAGAAAACCGGTGCGCATATTCGTACTTTGGGAAAAGAACTCCTGACACGGACGCCTAACGGCAAGGAGAAAGATAAAATTCGCCATATCCTGGGCCTGTGGGGGCGCTATGCGAAAGAATTTTACGGTGCGATTAAAATTGCCGCCGATAGTCCGACCGATGCGCTGCAGATACCCGACGCCAGCTACAAAATGTATCTAGTCCCCATGGCGGCGGCGCTGGATAAGCTGGTTACCGTGAATAAAGGTATTGCGGTAACTGCTCAGCAGCGTATTACTAGCGCCGTCGAGCACATCCTATGGGTCGTTCTGATTCCTTTAGTGGTCGTTGGCGTCTTGGTCGCGGTCTTTCAGGCGCTATTTAACCGCAGTCTGAAAAAACGGGTAGGAGAAATTACCACCGTGGTGGGATACCTGGAAAAAGGAGATTTGGCGCGTCGTTTGCCGACGCCCAATAATGACGAAATCAGCCAGATGGCGAAAACCATCAATACATTTATCGCCCGTTTTGAAGGGATCTTACGTGAAGTCCGCCAATCTACCGGTATGACAAAAGACGCAGCGCAAGACGTCAGTCAAATGACGAATGCCGTAAATATCAGCGCACAGGCGCAAGCGGAGCGGGTGTCTCACGTTAACGGGGCGATCGAGGAGATGAATCACACCATACGGGAAAGCGCCGCCAATGTCAGCAATGCGGCGGCGGCGGCGAATCAGGCGCGGGCGCTGGTGCAAACGGGGAGCGACACCGGGCAACAAGCGATTGCCGCATTTCATCAAATCGACGGCGCGGTTAAATCCTCGGTGAAAACCATCGATGAACTTAGTTTGTCGATTCAACGTATTGCCGAGGTCAGCGGGATCATTCAGGATATTGCGGAACAAACGAATTTGTTGGCGCTTAACGCAGCTATCGAAGCGGCCAGGGCAGGCGAGCAAGGGCGGGGATTTGCCGTGGTCGCCGACGAAGTCCGTAAGCTATCGGAACGAACCGCCGCTTCTACGTCCGATATTTCCAAGATCGTCGAGGTGATTCAAGATAGCGCGACGCAAGCCTCAACGGCCATGCATCAGGCGCAAAACGAGGTAGGCTTGGGCGTTTCCCAGGGCGAGATCATGGGGCAGGTGCTTGCGGAAATCGACCAAGCCGCCCATGTAAGCGACTCCATGATGAAGCAAATCGCCAGCGCCTCCGAAGAACTGACGGCGGTAGGCGGCAACATCGCCGCGACCGTGGACGAAGTCGCGGAGATTAGCGCTTCAACCGCGAAAGACATCGATTCCACCCGCGTGGCTATGACGAATCTGGAAAGCACCTCCGACGCCCTGCATCAATTGATCGCCCAATTCAAATTGAGCGCCCTCGATAAGGCCATTGGCTAGCCGGGCGGCGTATCGCCTTTCGGCGGACGCGGTTCGACTCCCTACTGTATCCCGTCATCCGCTGCGTTTTTATCGGCCGGGCGCGCCGGAATCGCGTCTCAACCGCCATGCGGCGTGGTTTTGCCGCCGCAGCAGGCCGTGTCTTGCAATGATGAGGCGCTGCGGTTATTTTCTACCCCGTGTCTGTCTAAAGGAGGTGTCTGGCCGGATTTTATGGTAGTTTCCCCGGTGTTGTAATAAATAGAATCACCCATGAGCAGACCTTATTCCGATTCCTCCATTCGTGTTTTACGCGGACTTGAGCCCGTGAAACAGCGGCCAGGGATGTACACGCACACCGAGAGTCCCCTGCATATCGTTCAAGAAGTGATCGACAATGCCGCCGACGAGGCGCTTGCCGGTTTCGCCCACGTCATTACGGTGCAACTGCACGCCGATGGTTCGGTCTCCGTGGCGGATGATGGCCGCGGCATCCCGGTAGG
>DOVS01000293.1 GCA_003519965.1 Betaproteobacteria bacterium | reverse complement strand
ACAAGGCGCGCCCGAGGCGGTGGCGGCGATCATCGCCTGGGCGCGCCGAGGCCCGCAGGCGGCGCAGGTCGACCATGTCGACGTGTGCGCCGGGGAAGGCGGCTACACGACGTTCGACCGCCTGCCGACCCATTGACTCGACGCCGTATTTCAAGCAAAAAGACGGCGCAGCCGCCGATAATAGGCAGCGGCGTCCGGCGCGTCCTCCGCCGGCGCCCAAGGCGCTTTTTCCTCCGCCGACAGTGGCCGATAGGGGCCGGCCTTGGCTTCGAAAAAAACGACGCCCTCTTCTAGCCCCAATACCGAATGGAATACGCCATGGGGAATATTCACCGCCACCGTCTCGCCGCCAGGCTGCAATACCGCGGTAGACGCGATATTGCCCTCGACATCGAAAAACACCACACCCAAGCGGCCGCGCAAAATAATCATCGCCTCGTCCTTGCTGGCGTCCAAGTGGCGATGCGGCGGAATGTACGAATCGGGTTCGACGGCATTCAGCAAGCGATGGCAGATCGCGTCGTCGTGAGAATGAAAGTTATGGTTGCGGCGGCGGCGGGCGCTATCCACCGCCGCGCGGGAAATTTCGTCGAGCAAGGAGCGATCGATCCAACACGGATTCGTCATGGCGCACTTTCGGTCAGCGGTTGCATAAAACCATCGACACACAACTGCGAGCGGCGTTGTGTTTTCGTTTAGCTTTGTTAATATTAGATTCGCATTATGCCGTTAAGCTAGACGTTATTTAAGCACTCTCGCCAAATCCGCGGCGAGAAATACGCAGCGAGGCCCTATGAGCAATCGTTCGACCGCCAGCGTTTCCAGCGCTGACTTGCGTAACCGGCAGCCGCGCTTCCGCGCGCTGGAATCCGGCCACCGCGCCTGCCTGGGTTGCGGCCAGGCGCTGGCCGCCCGGCTCGTCACCGAGGCCGCTGGCCCCGACGTCGTAGTCGCCAACGCCACCGGCTGCCTGGAAATTTTCACCACCCCTTGGCCGGAATCGGCCTGGCGCGTGCCCTGGATGCACTCCCTATTCGAAAATACCGGCGCAATCGCCGCGGGCATGGAAGCAGCGCTCAAGGTGCGCGGCAAAAGTACGAAGGTGCTCGCATTCGGCGGCGACGGCGGCACTTTCGACATTGGTTTTCAGGCGCTCTCCGGCATGCTGGAGCGCGGCCACAACGTGCTCTACGTCTGCTACGATAACGAAGCGTATATGAACACCGGTATTCAGCGCTCCAGTTCAACGCCTCACGCCGCCATCACCACCACCTCGCCCTCCGGCAAAGAGCGGATGGGCAAACGCCATCTCAAGAAAGATATTATCTCCATCATCGCCGCGCATCACATCCCCTACGCCGCCACCGCCTCGGTCGCCTACCCATCCGATATTCGGAAAAAAGTACGGCGGGCGTTGGCCATCGAGGGGCCGACGTTCCTCCAGATTCACGCGCCTTGTCCGCTGGGCTGGGGGCACGAAGGCGATCAGAGCATCGCCGTGGCGCGGCTCGCGGTTCAAAGCGGTCTATTCCCGGTGATCGAACTGGAACGCGGTCGTCTCACCGGCGCTATGCCGATTCGGAACGTCCGCCCGGTCGCCGACTATCTCAACGCGCAACAGCGCTTCCGTCATTTGTCTCAGGAAAACGAACGCGCCGAAAAAGAAGTGGCGCACTTGCAGGCGCTGGCCAACCACAATATCGAAACCTACCGCTTGGAAGGAGACACGCCGGATTCGATGGACAGCGAGGGAATCGACACAGTGCGCCGCGGCGGCATGCGCTGGGCGTAACGGAGAACACCATGGCGTCTTTAACCTTACCCCGCAGCGGCTATGCGCTCCCCGGCACATCGCTGCATTTCAAAACGGGTTCATGGCGGGTGCAAAAACCGCTTCACCATCACCGTAACGCGCCCTGCCACGCGGCTTGTCCCGCCGGGGAGGATGCCCAGGCCTATCTCGCCCAAATGGACGAGGGCCACCCGGAAGCGGCCTGGAAAATCTTAGCCGGCGTCAACCCGCTGCCCGCCGTAACCGGCCGGGTATGCCATCATCCCTGCGAAACCGCCTGCAATCGCAGCCACTACGACGAAGCCGTGGCCATTCATCATGTAGAGCGGTTTCTGGGCGACGAGGCGATTCGTCACGGCTGGCGCTATCCCGTCTCGCGGCCAAAACGTTCCGCGCCCCAAGCCGCGGTGGTCGGCGCCGGCCCGGCGGGGCTTTCGGCCGCTTATCATCTGATCCGCTTAGGATACCAAGCGATTTTATTCGATCAGTTGCCGGAAGCGGGCGGCATTCTACGCACCGCCCTGCCCGCTTACCGTCTGCCGCGCGACATTCTGGACGCGGAAATCGAACGGCTCCTAGGCACCGGCGTCCATTTTCACCCCCAGCATAAATTAGGGCGCGATATGTCGCTCGACGAGCTGCGCGCGGACTACGCCGCCGTTTTTCTCGCCCCCGGCAACCAGCAAAGCCGCGAATGGAGTATCGACGGCGCCGTGCAACGCGACTTGCATGTCGGGCTCGATCTCCTCCAAGAATGGGTGGCGGTGGGCACCGTGCCGCATATCCGAAGCGCGGCTATTGTCGGCGGCGGCAACACCGCGGTGGATTTGTCGCGGATACTCAAACGCGCCGGCGTGACGGATGTCCATGTCGTGACCCACCAAGCCTTACCCGGCGTCGAAGCAGCGCACGACGCCGCCATGTCGGCCATTCCCCGGGAAATTACCCAAGCGATAGAAGAAGGCGTTATTTTCCATCCCTATCGCGGCATTCGCCGCCTGATTTTGCGCGGCGAGAAAGTGGTGGGCATCGAACTGGTGCATATGAAAAAACTGTCGCGGGAAAACGGAGAATCGCGCACTGTCGCGTTCGAAGGCACCGAGACCGTGCTCCATGTCGATCAAGTCATCCCCGCCATCGGCCAGGAAATCGATCCCGCCGGCATGGAGTCGCTGCTGCGTCAGCAGCCTTTCCTCACGGTCGACGCCTGGGGACAAATCGCCGGACAATCGAATGTATTCGGCGGCGGCGATGCGCGCCAACACAGCACGGGAACGGTCAGCGGCGCTATCGGCGACGGCCGGCGAGCGGCCATCGCAATCGATAACTTGTTCCGGGCGCAAGACGCGCCCGCAAGCGGCGGCGAAACGCCGCTCCCCTTCGACCGGATCAACCTCCATTACTACGAGCGCGCCCCCCGCCAAACAGCAGGCGCGCTGCCGGTAGACGCACGCAAAGGCTGCGAGGAAATCGAACAGGGGCTGAGCGCCAACCAAGTTTCTCAGGAAGCCCGCCGTTGCTTCTCATGCGGAAACTGCCTAGCCTGCGATAACTGTTGGACGCTATGCCCCGACGAGGCGGTGCTGAAAACCCAGGAACTCGCCAGAGACGGCTCCCATTATATTTTCGACTACGATTACTGCAAGGGCTGCGGCTTATGCGCCCAGGAGTGCCCCTGCGGTTTTATTGTCATGGAGGAAGAGCTCTAACGGCAATTGCCCGCCGCATCCGCCACGCTAATGACAACACCCCGGTTAGCAGGCGATGCGCCCGGTCCGAGGAGTCCCGCCGGGATGCGCCCTTCCTCGGCGGGACAGGCTTAACCCGCGCCGGGCAATTTCTGTGTCGCCACGCCGCCTTTCGAATGGATATGTCCAAAGTACAAGGTATTAAAATCATCCGTCACGGATGATTTAACAGCGTCCATTTGCGCCAGTGCTTGGCCCCAGACGGCGATCTTCGGGTAATCGGCGGCGGTATACAGCGCCAGGTGCGGATTGAGCAGGTCCAGCCGCATGAACAGCGGCGCATAAGCGGCATCGATCAAAGAAAAATCCGCCCCATTGAAATATGGCCCCTCGCCGACCTCGGCCTCCACCCGCGCTAGCTTGTCCAGCAGGTCTTGGCGGCAAGCCTGGTGTTTCGCTTCGCTATCCGCGGTCAACATCATAAAATGATCCATCAACAAAGAAGCGCCGAATTCAATCCAAGCGCGGTTCTGCGCCCGGCGCAAAGGATCGGCGGGATGCAGGCTGCCGGGAGTCACTTCGTCGATATACTCGTTAATCACTGCCGACTCGAACAGCACGGCCCGATCGTCGACACGCAGCAAAGGCACCTTGCCCGAGGGAGAAAGTTCTAAAAACCACGTCGGGGGATCGGCGAGGTCGATGTAACGAATCTGGAATGGCGCATGTTTATACAACAGGGTAATGACGGAGCGCTGCACGAAAGGACACACTTTAAAACTGACCAACTCGAGTTCCATAACTTCTCCATTTTAACGACTGCGATACTGTTGCCATGCTGGCCCGTCCGGCTGCATGCATAATTTTTCCAATAGCCGCGCGGCGGCGTCCAAGTGGGTTTCCGCCGCCGGCGACAGGGGGTCGCCGAGCTCGAAATGCTCGCCGCGCACACTCAGCAAAAAAGCGGGAGGGGGCGGCTGCCGGTAGACTTGCGCATACGCATACAACAACGCCGCCGGCGTCATGGCGTGGGTCGTGTAACTCACGTCCCGCGCCGCCTCCAGCCGGGAAAAAACAAAGGGCGCGGCGCACGCCATATGCGCGTCGATAAACAATGCCAGCTCGCGGCCTTGCAGGTCGACGGCGTGCTCCACCTGTAGTTGAAAATCGGTGAGCAACTCGACCGCCGGCCAGTCTGGCCGCGCCGCCTGCAACGCCGTCAGCCGCTCGACCAGCAACGGACCGATCGCATCGTCGCCGCGGCTTGGATTGCCATAACCGAAAACCACTAGCCGGGCGCCGCTCACGCTAGCGTTCAAACAACGCAGAAATCGCCGCGGGAGTCTTTGACCAAGCGATCCACGACCTCCCCTTGGGCATCCATTAATTCCACGCGCAACGGCATTTTCCCCAAGGCATGGGTCGCACACGACAAGCAAGGGTCGAAAGCGCGGATAGCCACCTCGATATGGTTGAGCAATCCTTCGGTGAGCCGCCGACCATCCAAATACCGTTCCGCCACCCGGCGAATCGCTTCGTTCATCGCATGGTTATTACTGGTGGTGGAAACGATCAGATTCGCCATCGTGACCACGTCGTCCTCATTGACGCGGTAATGATGGAATAAGGTGCCGCGCGGCGCTTCGATCACGCCGACCCCTTCCAGCGCCTTCTCGCCGGTCACGATCAGATCGTCCCGCAAGATATCGTCATCGTGCAATAACTCCTTGATGGCTTCCGCGCAGTACAGCATTTCGATCATTCGCGCCCAATGATAGGCCAATGGCGAATGAATGGGAAAACCACCGCCGTAGGCGATCAACGCCCGCCGTTCGGCCTCGGCCAGCGGCGTGGGAATGAAATCGCAGTTATTTATCCGCGCCAGCGGCCCGACGCGGTACCAACCGGCCTCGGGGCCGAGGGATGTAATAAACGGGAATTTCATGTACGACCAGCTTTTGACTTCCTCGTGCAGATATTCGCTGTAGCGACGATAATCCACATGGTCGAAAATCGTCCGCCCCGTGGCGTCTTTCGCCCGTAGACCGCCATGGTACAAGTCGAGAGCGCCATCGGCGCGCACCAGCCCTAGGGTGCTGGAGCGGAAATAGCCGAAGCTGCTATGAAAGGCTAGATTTTCGGTGTAAATCCGCTTCATCAGCCGGATCGCCTCGCGGCTGGCGGAAATAACCGGGTAGATGTCTTTCAACAGATAATCTCGATCCGCTGACGTCAGACACTTGTTCATCCCGCCCGGAATCGCGCCGGTGCCGTGAATGCGCTTACCGGCGGTCAGACGAATCACCTCCTGGCCGAATTTACGCAACATCACGCCGTCGCGGGCGATTTCTGGATATTCCTGGGCTACGCCGACGATATTGCGCCGTCCGATGTCGCTGTCGAAACCGAAGAGCAAGTCGGGCGACGATAGATGGAAAAAATGCAAGGCGTGGGATTGCAGCACTTGCCCCATATGCATCAGCCGGCGCAGCTTTTCGGCGGTAGGCGTCAATTGCCGCGCGCCTACCAGCAAATCGATGGCCTTGGCCGCGGCGAGATGATGGCTGACCGGACAAATGCCGCATAGCCGCTGAACCATTACCGGCACTTCCCAATAGGGACGCCCTTGAATGAACTTCTCGAACCCCCGGAACTCGACAATGTGCAGCCGCACCTGACGAATATGGTTTTCGTCGTCGAGCAGCAGGGTCACCTTGCCGTGCCCTTCGACCCGGGTCACCGGTTCGATCACGACCCGCTTGAGTTTTTCCGGGTCGCGCGCGGTTTCCAACTCGAACATTAATTGTCCTCCGGTCTCGGCCGCTCAGTCGTAATGAACAAGAGAATAAGGCAACGCGGGCTCTCGCCCGGCGAGAATGTCCGTAAGGAACACCCAAAACGCATCCGCCGGCGGCGGGCAGCCCGGTAAAAAATAATCCACCTTCACCACTTCGTAGATGGGATGCACCTTGTCGAACGGCAGCGGCAATTCTGGATCGTTGGGAATCATGCCGTTCTTCAACCCGACGCCGTAATGGTAAACCTCGTCGAAGCACTCCCGCAAATCGAAACTATTGCGTATCGCGGGAACGCCGCCGGTAATCGCGCACGCCCCCACCGCCACCAGAATGCGGCAATGCTTGCGGAATTCCTTCAGCACGTGCACATTTTCCGCATTGCACACGCCGCCTTCCACCAAGCCGATCTCGCTCGACCCACAGTGCTTGATGTCGGTCAGCGGCGTACGGTCGAACACCACCTGCTCGACGAGATCGAATAAGCGCTCGTCGATGTCCAGCAGCGACATATGGCAACCGAAACAACCCGCGAGGGAACACGTCGCCAGCCGCGGCTTTCCTGATTCAGCCATGGTCTCGCTCCTTATTTTTCTGGCCGCTGCGGGCGTCCGCCATACCGATTGGCTGGCGGTCGTATAAGCGGCGGCCGATGGGAACGGCGAATCCTTGCCGCTTCTTCAGAATCGCGCCGACAGGACACACCGTCACGGCTTTATCGGTCACCGCCAAATCGGTGTCTCTCAGTTTCCCGCTCGCCGCGTTCACGATCAGTTGGGTGTGAATTCCCCGCCCGCTCAAGCCAAACACATGCTTGCCATCGACATCGCGGCTCGCGCGCACGCATAATTCGCAAAAAATACAGCGGTTGCGGTCAAGCAGCACATCGGGATGAGAGGCGTCGACTTCCCGCCGAGGAAACAAGTGATTGTAGTGAGGCGACAACATCGTCAAGCGGTACCCCAGCGCCTGCAATTGGCAATTGCCGCTCTTCTCGCACGCGGGACAGATGTGGTTGCCCTCGACGAACAGCATTTGAATCAAGGAGCGGCGCAAGTCGTTTAATTCCGGCGTGTTGTTTTGTACGCGCTGTCGATCCGTCGCCGGAGTGGTGCATGCCGCCACATGACGGCCATTGACATCGACGGTGCAGAGTTTGCAACTGCCATGGGGAACGAATTCGGGATGATGGCATAACCGCGGAATATAAATTCCCGCCGCCGTCGCTGCCTCCATGAGCGTTTGCCCCGGTTCGAAGGAAACTTCCTCGCCGTCGATCGTGACATGGCCCTGACTCATTTCTTCGCTCCCAAGTGCGCCGCGGCGTCATCGCGGCCGGTGATTTTTCTGGCCGCCTCCAGCGCCCCGTCTAGATCGAACGCCGGCTCGAATTCCTTGGTTTTTAACCGCCGGTCGTAATCGCCGCGGAACTTCTCCAAGGTCAGCAACACCGGATTCGCCGCGGTCTGTCCCAGCCCGCAGTGGCTCGCCACATGAGTTAACCGGCCCAGTTTCTCCAATTCCGCCAGATCGACCGCCGTGCCATTACCGGCGGCAATCTTATCCATCCCTTTTTTCATCAAGGTCGTCCCCACGCGGCAGGGAGTGCAAAACCCGCAACTTTCATGCGCGAAAAAAGCGGTGAAATTACGCGCCACCTCGAACAAATCGCGCCCCTGGCCGAATACCATGAAGGAACCGCCGGTAGGCAAATCCTCGAAGCTCACCCGGCGGTCGAATTCCGCCGCGCCGATGATGGTCCCCGACGGCCCGCCGACCTGCACCGCGCAAGCATCCCGCGCGCCGCAATCGTCCAGAATCTGGCGAATGGCCACGCCATAAGGATATTCATAAACGCCTGGACGTTCGCAATCGCCGCAGATGCTGAGTAGCTTGGTGCCGCTCGACTGCGGCGTGCCTAAGGCGGCGAAAGCGCCGTCGCCATCCGCCACGATTTTCGCCGCGGCGGCGAATGTCTCCACATTATTCACCACCGTCGGTT
>DOVS01000347.1 GCA_003519965.1 Betaproteobacteria bacterium | reverse complement strand
AATCGGCTGTAAGCGGAGCGCTTCCAGAAAACATTGCTGCGCCCGCTCCCCTTGGCCTTGCGCCTGATAAAGCTGGCCCAGGCGATAATACAACGGCGCATTATCGCCCCCTCCTTGCAATTCCGCTTCCAGGAAGGCGGTTGCTTGCGCTGCATCGCCTTGTGACGCCAGCGCCTCCGCCAACCCCTGTTGGGCGGCGGCGTAGTCCGGCGCAACGTCAATCGCTTGCCGAAAATAGGCGGCGGCTTCCACGGGTTGGTTTTGATCCAGCAAGACGCGCCCCAGGCCGTTCAGCGCGACGGGATAGCGCGGGTTAATTTCCAACGCCTTCCGGTAGTGTGCGGCGGCCTCCGGCAAGTTTTGCGACTCTTGCAGCAGGCTCCCTAAATTGTAATGGGCCTCGGCATAATCCGGCTGTAACCGTAGCGCCTCCCGGTAACACGCTTCCGCCCCTTCCCGGTCCTGTTTGAGATAGAGAACATTCCCCAGATTGTTATGATGCTGTGGAATCGCTTCGTCCAATGAAAGCGCCGTCCTGAAGCAATGCTGCGCAACATCGAGATCCCCTTGCTGAAAGGAAATCACGCCGAGCAATTGCAGCGCGCCGGTATGTTGGGCGGACTGTTCAAGCACCTGCCGACACGAATCCGCCGCTTGCGCGGTCTGGCCAGACTGGAACAACGCCATGGCCTTCTCCATTAACTCCATGGAGTATTCTTCCATGTCGTTCCCCCGTTAACGCCAGACGTTAGCGCGATCAAGGCAGCCACCCTTTCAGCCACGCATCCAGGTGGTCCTCCAACAGCCAGCGACGTCGAACGTAGTCTTGCAAACGGCTGCCGGCTGCGGCGCAGGCATCCAGGTCATGAATCTGCTCCCGTATCGCCTTGACCCATTCTTGATGACGATTGCGCACCCGGGTTACGGGATAATCCCCTTGATAAGGTGTAATGTCGGTACAGATGACGGGGTAGCCAAGAATGCCATACTCCAGTAATTTCAAATGGCTTTTCGCCTCGTTGAAGGGGTGTATTTCCAAAGGCGCGAGCGCAAGATCGAGATTTAGCGAGGCAAGCGCCGCCGGATATTGCTCGATGGAAACGGGCGCATGAAATTCCTGTACATAGGCGCGCAGGCTATCGGGACACATGCCGAAGAACACCCATTCCACCTCGCCGGCCAGCGCCTTCACCACATCCGCGATCAGTTCCAGGTCGCCGGTGTGGCTAATGCTTCCCGCCCAGCCGACGCGCGGCTTCGCTCCATGCCGCCGCTGTGGCTGCAAGCCGTCCCATTTCGCACCTTCTAGAAAATTCGGGATCACACGGAGGTCGTCGTTGAATTCCCGGTAGGCGTGCGCCAGCGGTTCGGTAGCGACAACCAGCCGGTCGCACAGCGAAACGGCGGTGCGCAGCCGCTTGATCGTGTCCTGTGGAAAATACTGGCGATGAATGCTTTTCGCCGGCAAGTTGGTAATCAGGTCGTCGATTTCGAATACCCGCAGCGCCCGGCTAAATGCTTTGTGGCGGCGAATCGCTTCGATCTGGTGTGGCTGGATCTGCCGCTGTAGGATGATGCTATCCGGTGCAATACGCTCCATTTCAACGGGTGTGTAAACGACGATGCTGTCGATGCCTTGTATCCGCCCCGCCGCGCTCAGCGCACACAGCGGCGCAATAACCCGGTATTCGCCGCACCCCTCGCGATCCCCCGCTTGTGCAAGAACGTGCGGCAAGGGGCGCCACGACAGCGGATTCCAACTTAAAACGGTATCGGTTTCAATCTCGAAGTTCCGGCTTCTTAATGTCAGATTGATATTGTAGGCAGGGTCGCGCGCTAGCTGCGGCAACCATTTACGCCACATCGCCTTTTCGTCTGCTTTCTCGCTTTTTTGCTTTTCCTTGGTTTCGGCCGCCGCCGTATCTTTATCCCGGTTTGCCGCATGTTCATGCAGCAGCGAGGCGTAAGGCGTCCAAACGACCAGATAATCCTTCTCGCGCGCCTTGAGACACAAGTCCACGCCGTAAAACGGCTCATTAAAGGCGTTCTCCTCGAGAGTGCCGAGTTCCTCATAAACTGTTTTTCTAATCAACAAACACGCGGCGGTCACGGCGGAAAAATTTTGCTCCAATTGCAATCGCCCGTAATAGCCGGCGTCGTCTGCGCTATACCCGATAAAAGGAGTGTCCGCCGCCCCGGACATCCCCAGCACCATGCCGGCGTGCTGTATCATGCCGTCGTGAGACAATAGGCGCGCGCCCACGATGCCGACTTCCGGGCGCTGCGCGTGGGACATCATGACGTCCAGCCAATCGGCGTGAAGCGCCGCCGTGTCATCCTCGAGCAACAAGAGATACTCGCCCCGCGCCTCCCGCGCGGCGAAGTTGTTCATCGCCGCCGCATTGAATGGCTTCGGATAAGAAACGACGCGTAGCTGGTCGGAGTTCATGGCCCGGACGCCTTCTAAATAATCCCGCACCTCGCCCGTCCGGCTGTTATCGTCCACGATGAGAATCTCGTAGTTGGGGTACTGCGTATTTTCCAGCACGGATTCCAGACAACGCTGCAGCACGGATAACCGACCACGAACGGGAATCATGAGAGAAACGAAGGGCTGAGATGGATGAAGATAGGTGATTCGATGGCTTCCCTGTAACGTTCCAGGCTCTACCCGCGCGGCAATGTCCAATCGCCCGAAATGATCCTCCAGCGCGCGCCGCATCGTTTCCGCCACTTCCGCGGCGGGAAGTTGGTCGGTGTAGCTTGCGCCAGGATTGCGGTGATACAGCACATCGGGCGCGTGCCCGACCGACCCAGCGCCAAACCGTTCGATCCCGCGCAGCACTAAATCATAGGATTCCGCCCCTGGCTTATCCGTCGCGAACCCGCCCAATTCGGTAAAAGCGTCTTTCCGAAAAAACACGCCGCCGCCGAGATACGGAAAGCTTCGCAGCAGGTCCAGGTTAAAATCGGGTTTGAAATACGGTTGCGCGAATACGCCCGACGCGTCGATGGCGTCTTCATCGCTATAAATGAGCCGCCAGCCCTTATTCGAAAAAGCGGCCTCCATGATGGTAAGAAACGCATGGGGCGCGACCAAATCCCCCACGGTGATCAAGCCCGCCCAATCCGCCGGAGCGTCAAAAAGCGACTGGTTGACGGCGGCAATTAATGAATTGAATGAATGATCCGTCTGAGCCCATTTGAGCCGCTCGCCTTGAAACCCCTGCGGCGCGGCATAGGGGGCGACAACGGTGACAATCAAATTGTAATAATACTGTTGCGCCAGCGATTGAATGGTTCCCGCCAGCAGACTGTCATTCGGTCCCGTTGCGACGGCGGCGAGATGGATTCTCGGATGCGCGCCCCACTGCGCTATCCGCTCTTCAAATAACTTTGCCTCCATTTTGCTTAACTGGCGCAGCTCAAGCCAGGATTGATAGGTTGTCAGGGGATTAATTTGGGCCGGCTCGCGTAAATCCAGCGGCTCCTCGTTGACCAAGCCTTCGGCTAGCTGCACCAGGAAATCATCCCGTCCTTTTCTGACGCCGGGATTCCCTAGGTCGTCATGCCGCCGGTAAATTTCCTGATATATTGCGACAAAATCCCGCCGATGCCTTGCCGATACGTTATCTTTTTCCTTCAGCCGGGTGTGCGCCTCCACGGTGGTGCGGGGTATATGCACAAAATCGTATTTTCTGGAAAGACGGATCAGAAACTCCCAGTCTTCCAGCGCTTGCAGCTTCTCGTCGAATGGCCCGACTGCTTTTAGACATTCTCTGCGGTGCGCCCATGCGTTGATGGGAATAAAATTCTGTACATGGAGCAATTCCCTGGAATATTGAATCTTTTCGTAGGGTTTTTCCCTGGAGAGTTCTTTTCTCAAGTCATACCCGACCTCTTCGATCACCACGGCGACATCGGTATAAACCAGTCCCGCCGTATTATTTTTTCTCAGGGCGTCGACCACTGTCGATAGATGATCCGGTAGAAAAATGTCGTCATCGTCCAAGTAGCAAATCACTTCTCCCTTAGCGAAGCGTAGGCCGGTATTGCGGGCTGCCGACTGTCCCAAGGATTTTCTGTGCTCAAGATAGCGAATGCGTTGATCTTTCCCTTCGATCAAGGGCGCCATGCTCACCCCGCCATCATTTACGATGATCGCTTCCCAATGCGCATAAGTTTGATTTAACAAGGAATCCAGTGCATCCATGAGCAGCACAGGCCGGCCCAGCGTCGGGACAACCACGCTGACCAAGGGCTTATCGCCCAGCCCAACGATTGGGCGGTAGGCGGATAGGGAAAGCAGCTTCTGTTTTACCTGGCGGATCCGTGCATCCAAATCGGCGGAAATGCTGCCGCCGGAATATTCAAACAACCGCAGCTTGCCATCGAGCAGGTTAAGAATTTGGGCTTCATACCCGGATAGCTGTGCCGCGTGCTCTTCCGTTAGGTAACGTTCCAACAAGCGCACTTGGTCGTTAATCTGGAGACCGCTCCCGACGAACTCGTCGCCGACCGATAGTTGTTTCCCGTGAACGCGGAAGGCGGCTAAGGCAATATTTAGAAATTTCGATGGCGCGCCATGGCTGGCGAATCGCAAAAAAAGTTCGTAATCACCAACCCTGAAAGACAAATCGAAAAAGCCGGACTGTTCGAAAACGCTCCGCCGGAACAATGTCGTTACCGTGGCGACATAGCAGTCATAGGCAAGCAATCTACCCAGTTCGTCCGGATGTTCGCGATGGTCGAAAGGCTCCCACCCCGGATGAGAGACCATATCGAGCAAGCGCCCTTCGTCATTGATAAAAACATAACGCGCATAGACAAAACCTAGCTCGGGATGCTGTATGAGCTCCGCCGCCAACCGGGATAACGCCCCTGGCAGGAAATAATCGTCCGCGGACAAAAAAATCAGGAATTCCCCGGTAGCCAGCTCAAAACCTTTGACCGTATTTGCCGCCGCGCCGATGTTGGTTTCATTAATGACGTAATGTAAACGAGGATCCGCAACATACCGGGAAATCACCTCATGCGTGTTATCTTCCGAGGCGTTATTCAGCACCAGCAATTCAAAATCGGGATAGTCCTGCGACAGGACGCTCTCTATCGCCTTCCCGACATACTTTCCATAGTTAAATGCTGTAATTACAATAGAAATTTTGTGTGTCATTCCGATCATCCGCTGAGGTTTTCTTCGTTTGTCGAGGGTCAGAAAGGGTTCCCATGCCGCCGGTTTCCATTCGACGCGCCAAACAACGCAACATGAGCTGCAATCCTAGGTATTTCCGCATAGAACAGCGGCGGCCGCCGGCCGCACAACACGGCCAATCGGCGAAAAGACGGGGTGACCGTGCGCTTCCGCCGTAAAGCGGCATTCCACGCATCGCGTAACATGGCGGCCGCCGTGGGAAGGAGAACCATCGCCGCGCCGAAACGGTGATACGCGGCGGCGTGCAAGGCGTTGACGGCCGAACGGATCATGGAAAAACCAGCGCCGGGCGCGGAAGCGGGATTGCCCAGAAATAGCGCCAGGCGGTTTTCGGAGATAAGCCGCCCGCCCGGCATTCGAATCACGGGATCAGCGCTCGACATGAGGGAAAACGGGCCGCATAACATCCACTCGTTAGAAAATAAACCATCGAGAAAACCGCGATGTTCGCGCCGCCGGCCAGGCGGCGGCCTGCCGAAAAACAGCGCTTGCGCGGCTCAAGAGCCGGCCCGCATTCAAGCCGCCGGCCGTAAAATCGCGTCGTATTTCTTTGGAATATTGCAATACGCGATCATTCTAATGATTTTTAGTAATTGCGCGGAATTCAGCAATTTTCCCCCTCTCCCGACGACCCCCCGATTTAACCGCGTATTCCCTTGATTCGCCTGGCTAAGTGCATCTTTTATTTGACTTAGGGAACCCTGCGTTCCCGAAAAATTCAACACATCGGCGACCACGCTTTCAGGATCGGTTAGCAAATCTTCATAATGGACCAACCGCACATGACCCGACTCCATTAGCGGGGAGTTCAGCCAGCCTTCAAGAAATCTAATATACCAAGGCGCCTCCATGTCAATGATGTAATCCATTAACACCGTATCCTCCCACTCGCTTGCGCCTCGCGGCAGCAGGTCTTGTTCTACCGCTTGTTCATGTAACGCTTTGTGCAAATGATCGAATGCGCTCACCAAGGCGTCGAATATATTGCGCACTTGCAGGATACACTGCGTGCGGCTGCGTTCGATCAAGAATTTTGTGTATTCCGAATAAACGCAATGCTGCTGAACGAAGAAAACATGCGCATCCATCGAACCGGACGCCAAAAAGTATCTCGGATCGATCTCCTGGTTTCTTCTGCCATAATAAGGGAGGAGGCTGCCGATTTCCCAATTATTTTTTGCGTATAGCGCCGATAATATGCGCGTTAACCATGTACTCCCCGATTTAGGAAGCGCAATATGCCAAAGGTACTTGCGCGATGTCGTTTGGTCGAGTATCTGAATCAGACTATTCTCTCTGTACACGCGTTGTATCTCGTCAAACGAAAAATTCATACTACCCCTACTCATGCCACTACTGGTCATTCTCTAACCTTGCCGTTACTCACGTATCCCTAAAGCGGGCAAACGGTCTGCAGCGCGCGCCCTTTTCTAAGCGCATTAGGTGCGCATCCCGCACCTAAGCGGTTCCCTATCGCCTCCACGATAATTAGGGTATGGCGCGCGACGAACTGCTCTAGGCCAAACCACTCCAATTGGACCATACGCTGCGCCAGCGCGCATCTATTTTACCTTTTTCTGCACCGTGAATCGTCGGCGCCGCCATCCATTCTCGAGTATCCCTTGCAAAAAAGCGCGAGGATATAGTCTCGACAGCTCTCGCGGGCACTGTCGGCGAGGCCGCTCCCGGCAACCCGAAAGGCGCTGCACGTATTCGAGCGCGTTTCTCCACGCCCCGATATGCAGCAGGCCGCCACGTTCCGGCCGGCCGGTGCCGCATCGGGTCTCGGCCAGATCGCGCCCGAGCCGCGCCAGGAATTAATCACGCCTCCGCAAGTACCCCGATCTGGCGGCTGTCACAAGTAATTTATTGTCCATGTCCCGATCGACCGCCCATTCGGGATGCGCCGCCAAAAACGCCTCCACCGCGGTCATGGGATTATCCCCGCGATCCCACGGACGATCCGCGTAAAATCCAGCGGGCATTAACTCGATAACCGTATCGAAAACAACACAATATCCTCCCGGCTGAACGAGCGGCGTATAAGCCTCCAGTTCAGCGCGCACATGATCGCCCGTGTGGTTGGAATCCAGAATCACCATGACGCTCCGTTTCCCCGTGGAGTGCTCCGCTACCTGTGCAATGGTTTTCGCATCGATGGAGGAGCCATCCAGCAGCTTCACTCGGTGCGCTAAGGGGTGTTGAAGGATACGGCGGCGGTTATGCGCGCGAAGATCGACGTCGATCCCCAGCACCGCCGAACCTTCTTCACCGAGCAGCTCGAGGAGGCTGGCGTAAAAAATCAGGGAGCCGCCACGCGCAACGCCGGTCTCCACGATCAAATCGGGACGGCGCCGCCAAATTATTTCCTGGAGCGCCGCCATGTCCTGCGGATATTGGATGATGGGCAGCCCCAGCCAGTCAAAATTGTAAGAATAGCGCCGCCGCAAACTTTCCTGGAGGAATCCATCCGAAGCCGATTTAATGGTTTCGTCCGTTGCATAAGACGCGATGCGTCTTGCCCGTTCTTGTAAGAAATCCTCATGATCATCGGTCATTGGTTCGCTCGAAGTTTATTGCGCCATACCGCTTCCACCGTAACCGCCATCTCTGGGCTAAGGAAAAGCGTATTTGCCGACCAAGCGCGCCCGGCGTCCGTATACACAAAGGGGGAAATATCCCAGAGTTGGTAGCCGAATGCATCCAAAAAATTCAATAATTCTTTTAACTCCATTTGCTTCAAGTAAGAAGCCGCCATCGTCACTTCCGCATAAATCATGCGAATCGCTCCGGAGGACAACATGGACTGGCTCCCCTTGAGAACTTCCAGCTCCGCTCCTTGGACATCGATTTTTAGGATATCGATCAGCGATAGCGCATATTCCTGACTCACTTGGTCCAACGTCCGGCATTTAACGTCAATCGTCGTGTATTCGTATTTCCGTTCGCGGCTGAGCTGTTGCAGCGCGGGGTCCGGCATGAGCAACGAGCTAGCCTCGGCGGCCCGCGTGACATGAAATGGGACTGTTCCTTCAAAATGGTTAAGCGCCAACGGATGAAGCACGACATCTTCCCGTCCTCCCCACGCCGCCACCAGGTTTCCGAAGAGCGACTGAATGGGTTCGAAGCTATGTACGCAACATGTCGGCAACAATTCTCGATAACGGACAATACTCTGCCCGGTATTCGCCCCCACGTCGAAAACGAGCGGTGTCGTTACGCCACAAGCGTCCAGTATTTCCTTCTGCTTGGCAAAAATTTCTATCTCACGATTTTTATAATAGACCGTCAATTTCTAAAACCTCATTAATGCAATACGACGACTTGCCCGGAGAATCCCCATGTCTCCAGCAGGAGACGCATGGAAGGCGATGACGGACCCACGCCAATTACAACCGCTTCGTCCGCCCCGATATTTTGCAGAATATCGGGAGAGTGTATCGGCCGTCCCATCAATGTCTGTGCTTGTTTGCGAGGATCGTCATCGACAAAATGACGAAGTTCGCAGTCCTTGAGCGCACTCATGCCTAGCCAGGATAATGTCCGGTACGAGAGTCCCCAGACGTGGACCGGAACACGTGCATCGCGCAACGCCTCCAATTCCGCCGACCTAAAGTAGGCGGGAGAAGGCAGCCAAGTCCGCACGAACGCCGCCAGAGTAAAATCCTTTATTTCTTGGGTGTCGGCCACCTGTTGACGGCGAAATAGCGCATGCTGGATGGGAATGGCGTAACGTTCGGCAATATCCAACATGCGGGTGCCCGACAACACTAACTCGAACCCTCTACGGCTGAAAAGCGCCCGCAGATGCACTGGATCGAAATGGTTAATGTGCTCCAGCGTAAAATAGCTCAATGGTGAATAGTCGCTAAACGCTGCATAGCATGACGCATCGGGCGCCTCGATAAAAACCGCGCCATCGGGCGCCAGCCGCGCCTCGATCTCGTCCAGCACGACATCGAAATCCAAAAAATGCTCGAAAATATTCTTATAAATCAGGCAGTCGGCAAGACGCTCTCCTAGCGGGAGCGATGAAGCGGACCCTAACCGGGCGGGAATAGCGCATTGCGCCATTTCCTGCACATAGTCCTCGCACAGCTCGACCCCCATCAGGTCGCGGAACCCCGCTTCGTGTAAGCGCCGGAGAAAATGACCGGGG
>DOVS01000088.1:2831-5333 GCA_003519965.1 Betaproteobacteria bacterium | reverse complement strand
ATTATCGGCGGCGGCGACGGCGGCGCGGCGGAAGAGATACTGAAATATCCGTCCATCGAAACCGTCGTCATGGCGGAATTGGACGATG
Organism: Betaproteobacteria bacterium; assembly: GCA_003519965.1. Classification (GTDB taxonomy): domain Bacteria; phylum Pseudomonadota; class Gammaproteobacteria; order Burkholderiales; family UBA9220; genus UBA9220. The sequence goes on along the minus strand of DOVS01000088.1, from coordinate 5,245 downwards.
GTGTGGTGGCGGTCGCTAAAAAATACCTCCAAACCATCCACCATGGTGCATTCGACGATCCGCGCCTAGACGTGCGTATTATGGATGGCAAGGTGTATGTCGAGGAAACCAGCGATCGTTTCGATCTAGTGGCGCTCGACCTGACCGATCCCCACGGCCCTTCCCAAGCGCTCTACACCCGCGAATTTTATATTGCTTGCCGGCGAGTGCTCACCGAGGACGGACTGCTGTCCCTTCATGTAGAATCTCCGATCTCCCGTCCCACGACCTATAACCGCATCGTCAAAACGCTGCATTCGGTGTTTCCCATTGTCCGCCCTTATCTGGTCTACATTCCCGTGTACGGCACCTGGTGGGGAATGGCGGTAGCCTCGATGGCGTCCGACCCGCTCTCGCTGAGCGCGGAAGAAGTGGACAAGCGAGTTACCCAGCGCAATCTGCGCAACCTCCAGTTTTATAATGGCGACACCCACCGCGCGGTATTCGCACAGCCTAACTTCGTGCGCAATCTGCTAACCGGACCGGGCGAAATCATTACCGCCGCATCGCCGCCGTTAAGCGACGATATCGCACTGAATCAGGAAGTGCGGCTGGACATCAGCGAACACTAGACGCCCCGCTGCGCCGCATCACCCGCTGGTGGCGCGCCGCCATCGCCCGATCCCGCGCCTGCCACGCGCCGCGGCGGTAGCGCTGAATTTCCGCCCAGGTTATCTCTCCGTCTTGATTGGCGTCGATTTGCTTGAATGCCGGAGCCAGTTCTGGCATGCCGCGCGCCGCCTCCTCCCGGCTCAAACCACCGCTGCCATCCCGGTCGGCTTGGAGAAAACGGTTAATATAGCGATTCTCGAACAACGCATGGCGCCGCGCGAATAATACATCCCGCACCGCGAAATTAGGCGGCGGCGTCCCCGCCGAAGCACTGAAAGCGATGCCGCCGAAAATGGCGAATAAAACCCAGCGGAACACGGCGGCCCTTTCCCGGTGCGTTAAGGAAACCACCGCGCGCCCGTACCATTACCATGCATTTTCGGGCAAAATACACTTTATTACGCGAGACGCGGCGGCGCTAAAGTATTATACCCCGCGCGCGTCCTTAACAAAGACGGCGGACGTATGATCCTGATCCTCACTCCCAACACCAGCGCCGACAGCGCCGACTATCGGCAACTCACCGATTATCTCGGCAATCTGCCGAATATTTCCTTCCGCACCCATCAGGAGCGGGGCAGCGCGCAAACATTGACGGAAATCTATTTGATCGGCAACACCGCGGCCCTATCGGCAGCCGATATGGAAACGTTGCCCAGTGTTGAGCGAGTCGTGCGAATTTCCGAAGAATATCGTATTCTCGGACGGCACCACGACGACCAGCGCCCCACCGAATTCGACTATAACGGCGTGCGTTTCGCGCAAGACAACCTCAATGTTTTCGCCGGCCTGTGCGCGGTGGACACCCCGGAACACGTGGAAATCATGATGCGGGCGTTACGCGACAACGGTCAAGTCTGCACCCGGATGGGCGCGTACAAACCCCGCACCAGTCCCTATGCGTTCCAAGGCCACGGCAAAGCCTGCCTGCCTTACGTCTTTGAACTGGCGGGGAAATACGACATCAAAGTCATCGCCATGGAGGTCACTCACGAATCCCATGTCAATGAAATCCGCGAGACGCTGCGTCAAACCGGCAACCCGACCGGCGTTATGCTGCAAATCGGCACGCGCAACACGCAAAACTTCGAATTGCTGAAAATCGTCGGCCGGCAAACGGAATTCCCGGTGCTGCTCAAACGCGGCTTCGGCATCACGCTGGATGAATCGCTCAACGCGGCGGAATACTTGGCGTCGGAAGGCAACCGCAAGGTTATCTTCGGACTGCGCGGCATGAAAACCAACATGGGGGATCCTCACCGTAACCTAGTGGATTTCGCCCATGTGCCGACGGTCAAACGGCTCACCCGCATGCCGGTGTGCATCGATCCTTCCCATTCGGTCGGCGGCCGCAACCGCGCCCCGGACGGTGCGCTCGAAGTCATGCACGCAACCGCCCAGGGAGTCATTAGCGGCGCCAACATGATCTTGGTGGACTTCCACCCCAATCCCGGCAAAGCGCTGGTGGACGGACCGCAGGCGCTGTTGCTGGAAGAATTGCCGCTATTCCTGGACGATGTGCGCATCGCGCGCGAGGCTTACGAAAAACGCATACAGCTCGCGCGACGGCCATTGCATTAGCAAAAAAACACCGGATACACCAAGTCAACAAGCCAAGGAGGGGACAATGAACACACAAACGGTCGCTCTAGTCGGATTAGGCCGGGTAGGCACGGCGTTTTTGGAGGAGTTGCTCGCCAAGATGGCGCGGGGCGTGGACATCGCCTATGCGGTGGAACGCAACGACACTGCCGGCAGGCGGG
>DOVS01000088.1:0-2809 GCA_003519965.1 Betaproteobacteria bacterium | reverse complement strand
GGCCGCGCAAGCCGCCACGGTGACGATTGTCACCATCGATCAGCTAGTCGCGGAAGGAAACAAGGTCGATATTATTTTCGACCTCACCGGCAGCGCCGAAACGCGCCAGGAACTACGCGACAAACTGCACGCCAGCGGCAACCACCACACGGTTATCGCGCCGGAAAGCGTCGCGCGCTTGCTCTGGGCGGTCATGACGCCGAAGGAACTGCCGAACCCGCACGCCAGTCAAGACTACTGACCTGCGGCTGGCGCCGCCGCTTCGCCGCGCAACTGCTTGAGGTTAACCATCGTGTAACCGCTGGGAAGACGGAATAAATCCGGCCGAAGCGGCGCCGTGCGGTAATCCACCAAGCGCCGCCGCTGCCCGCTAGCGTAGACTGCCTTGAGTATTAGCCCGTTACGGTAGAGTCGATGACGCTCAAACACATACTGCGCCAAATCGCACGGCGCTTGCAGCGCCGGCGGCGTCGCGCGATAGGTCTGCGCCTGAGCGCGGGCGAGAATATCGCGATACGTTATTAGCGCGCGCGTCACGTCAGGCAGCAAGCCCGGCGCAGCGGTTACCGTCCAGCACCAGCGCCCATTGAGGATGACGCGCGCGCGCCGCATTCCCTTGCCGGCAGACGCATCGGACTCCCGCACCCGCCACGGCGACGGTTTCTTGAGCGTTACGCGTCCATCATCGATCGTCAGCATCTGCCGCTGTTCTCCGGTTACGTTAACCAAGCGGCGCGCCTTGCGGTCCACCAGCGTGTAATCCATGCTATGCCGACCGTCATCGATGCGCAAATAGCGCGGGGTCACTAGTATCCGGGTATGGTAAGCCGGTTCTCCCGGATCTTGATCAAGATAATTGACCTCCGTCATGGTCGCCGCCGCCAACACCGGCGTTGCCGCTAGCCATAATAGAAGAACACGCCGCCACACTAACCCAGCCCCCGGGAGAGGTCGGCTTGGATATCCGTCACCGCCTCCAGCCCGACCGCCACCCGCAATAAACCGTCGCCAATGCCGGCGGCGGCGCGCTGTTCCGCCGTCACCCGGCTATGCGTGGTGGTGGCGGGATGGGTGATGGTGGTCTTGGTGTCGCCCAAATTGGCGGTAATGGACAACAACCGAGTCTTGTCCACGACTCGCCAGGCGGCTTCCTTTCCGCCCTTGACGTCAAAGGCGAGAATCGCACCGCCGCTTTTCTGCTGGCGCATCGCCAAGGCATGCTGAGGGTGAGACGGCAACTCGGGATAATAGACCCGTGCGACGGCAGGCTGCGCTTCCAGCCAATGGGCAAGCGCCAGGGTGCGCTGCGATTGCGCCTCCATACGAATTTTCAGGGTTTCCAATCCTTTTAGGATGACCCAGGCGTTAAATGCGCTCAATGTCGGCCCGGCAGTCCGCAAGAAACCATAGACTCCTTCCAGAAGCTGCGTATCGCCCAATACGGCGCCGCCCAGCACCCGCCCCTGGCCATCGAGATATTTAGTGGCGGAATGAATCACAATATCCGCGCCTAATTCCAACGGCCTTTGCAGCATCGGGGTGCAAAAACAATTGTCCACCGCCAGCTTCGCTTCCGCTTCGTGCGCGATTGCGCCCAGGGCGGCAATATCGCACACTTCGGTCAATGGATTGGAAGGGGTTTCGGCAAACAACAGCTTGGTTTCCGGGCGTACCGCAGCGCGCCATTCCTCCAAACAGGTGGGCGACACTAAAGTCGTTTCCACCCCGAAACGGGCGAGGATTTTGGTAAATAGCTGTACCGTGGTGCCAAAAATACTGCGCGAGGCAACCACATGATCGCCCGCCGACAGCAAGCCCATGACCGTGGCCAAAATCGCCGACATGCCGGAAGCGGTGGCGACGCAACGCTGCGCGCCTTCCAACGCCGCCAACCGCTGCTCGAAAACGTGGACGGTAGGATTAGTAAAGCGCGAGTAGACATTGCCCGGTTCAGCACCGGAAAAACGCGCCGCGGCCTGAGCCGCGCTGTCGAACACGAAGCTAGACGTTAAATAAAGCGCCTCGGCATGTTCGTTAAATTGGCTGCGCTCGATACCGGCGCGCACCGCCAGGGGATCTAGCTCGAAAGAGTCGTTCATGATTGGCTCCCGTCGTGAGTTAAAGACAGCGAATAGCGGGCGCAAAAAAAAACCCCGACCAGCATTTGCTAAATCGGGATTATTCATCTCTCTTTAGCGGCATTTATAACGCGCCCGCAAGCTGATGGCAAATCGGCGCAGTCGTTAAATTACTCTTAAGCAGCGCATCCTGTCAAGCGTCCGCCCGGCCAAGGTTGAAATCCAGTTGCTGGTTGGCGGACGATCCGTTCTCGCGGGACACATCGCCGTGACGCGCCGCTTCGACGCCGGCGAGGTACTCTGGCGTCACGTCGCCGGTAATGTAATGACCGTCGAAACACGACGCGTCGAAAGAACGAATATGGGGATTGATCGTCTGCACCGCGGCGATCAAGGCGTCTAAATCTTGATAGATTACCGCGTCGGCGCCGATCTCCCGGCCGATTTCCTCATCGGTGCGGCCCGTGGCGAGTAATTCGCCGCGGGTCGGCATATCGATGCCGTAAACATTGGGAAAGCGCACCGGCGGCGACGCCGAGGCAAAAAATACTTGACGCGCGCCAGCATCCCGCGCCATCTGAACGATCTCCCGACTGGTCGTGCCGCGCACAATGGAGTCGTCCACCAGCAAGACGTTCTTATTCTGAAACTCAACGCCGATGCCGTTGAGTTTCTGGCGCACGGATTTCTTGCGCTCGCCCTGGCCAGGCATGATAAAAGTGCGGCCGATA
>DOVS01000171.1 GCA_003519965.1 Betaproteobacteria bacterium | reverse complement strand
TGTCAACGGGCTGGGGGGTTGAATAGGACTTGGCCGGAAGAGCGCGCGCGATGATTGCGATGCGGGCTTGCTTGGATGATCCGGGGGGCGCGTCCCAATGGGGATGGGAAACGATTCCCGCCCCGGCGGCGCGGGCGAGGCGGGCCGTGATCGTTTTGCCGGATATTGGAATGGAAGAGAAGAGGGAGCGCGCATGAAGGGGACCTATCTCAAGTTTTATGTCCACGAGAACCGCAAACATCATCATCTTCTCGTCTACGAGTGGTTGCTGGAGCGCGCCAAAAAACTCGGCATCCACGGCGGTTCGGTATTTCGCTCCATCGCCGGTTTCGGGCGTCACGGCGTCTTGCACGAAGATCATTTTTTCGAGTTGGCGGGCGATTTGCCGGTCGAGGTGGTGTTTGTGGTTAGCGACGAGGAGGCGGAGCGTTTTCTGGACCTCATTCGCGAGGAAAATCTTTCTCTGTTTTACGTGAAAGTGCTGGCGGTCGAGTTCGGCATACTCAATGGCGCCGGCGAGCAGAAAAAATAAGGGAAAAATTAAGAAGGGGCGAGGTTATTGCGATGGACTTATCGGTGACGGAAGCAGTCGATTTCGCGGCATACCCGGTTTTGCAAGAGGTTCGGCGGTGCATCGAGGAAATTTCCGCGTTATCCGTGATACCGGAGGCGTCTCTTCAGGAGCTTTTAGATAAGATCGACTCCCATGCGTTTAATCTAGTGGTGGTGGGGGAGTTTAAGCGCGGCAAGAGCAGCATCACCAACGCGCTGATCGGTGCGAACCTGCTGCCGGTGGGGGTGACGCCATTGACCGCCATCGCCACGATTCTGTCGTATAGCGATCGACTGACCATCCAAGTGGTCTACCAAAATGACCAACAGGCATCGATCGACGCGGAGAATCTTTGGGAATACGTGACGGAAAAAGGCAATCCCAAGAACGAGAAAGAGGTTCGGGAAGTCCAGGTGGGTTACCCGTCGGCATGGCTTAAAAACGGGGTCAGACTGGTCGATACACCGGGCATCGGCTCGGTTTATCAGCATAATTCGGCGGTTACCTACTCGTTCCTGCCTAAGGCGGATGCCGTCTTGTTTCTGCTTTCGGTCGACCAGCCGATAGGGCAGGCGGAGTACGATTTTCTGAAAACGGTGGGAGAATACGCCGAGAAGATATTTTTCCTGCTCAACAAGGCGGATATACTCGCCGACGACGAGGAGCTGAGGGAGTCGGTCGCATTTTCCTCTCGCGTGATTGCCGAAGCCTTGGGAAAACAGGCGCTGGTTTTCCCGCTGTCGGCGCGCCTTGCGCTTAAAGCTCAGGCGCAACATTCCGATACGCTCTTGGCGCAAAGTCAATTCCCCGCATTTTCGGAAGCGCTCGAACGGTTTTTGATGAAGGAAAAGGGGAATGTCTTTGTGTCCTCCGTCACTCGGCGCTTAGTCCGCTTGGTTTCCCAGGCGCGTTTTACGACCGAACTGGCGCAACAGTCCTTGCACACCCCCATCGAAGAATTACAGCGGAAGATCGCGCTTTTCGAGAAAAAGCGGGAAGAAGTCGCTCAGGAAAAAAGCGATTTCGTCATTCTCCTGGAAGGTGAATCGAAAAAGCGGCTCGACCATGCCGTGACCGAGGATGTCGAAAATTTCAAGACGGAGCTGGCGCAGACGATCGATGCGGCCATCCAAAAAAAATTCAAAGAAATTCGGCAGTCGCCCTCGCGAGTTCTCTACGAAACGCTGGAGCGCTACGTGATTGATGAAACGCAAAAAGCCTACGACGCATGGCGGGAGAAAGAAGACGATAAGCTATCGGCGGCCTTCCATGCGCTGTGCGCGCGTTTTATCGCTAAAATCGACGATACGGTGGACGAACTATTCCGTTTTTCCTCGGCGCTTTTCGCCATTCCATTCGATGTCGTGCGCGCAAAATCGGAATGGAGCATGCAATCGCATTTCTACTATAAATTCTGGAGCGAACCGGTTAGTCTCCAAATCATTACTTCTTCTTTTATTCTTGCGCTGCCCAAGCGAGTGGGCGACAAGCTGATCCTCAACGCCGTGCGCAAATACGGAAACGATATGGTCGAAATGCAGGCCGGCCGTATTCGGTACGACTTTTCTCAACGGCTCGATCATAGTATGCGCGCTTTTAGAGCCAGCATGCTGGCGCGTATCGACACCACCTTGGCGGGTATCGAATCCGCCGTTCGCAAAGGGGTGGAAATGAGAGAGGACAATACCCAGACGGCTTCCGAGCGGAGCCATGACATGGACGTTATGCTGCAAGCCATGGACAGCGTGACTTGCCGGCTTGGGCAAATCCTCGATCGGCCGCCGGATTAAGCGCCGTGTCCGCGCGGCGGCATCGGTGCGCCCCAGCGCCGCCTTGTTATGAAACGGGATGAAGCGTTTAATCCAAACTAGGTAGGATTTCCCGGTATGGCGCCGTGGCGCTTTGCCCTTTATCGAGATTGCCGTAAAAGCGCGTCAGTGGTGCGCCAAATGGGATGCGCCGTTGTCCTTAGCGCGACGGGGTTTTATTTGAGGCCTTCTTTTTAAGTTGGCTGCAATGAATGATCGAAAAGCCATAAATGAAATAGAAGCAAGGCGAAGTTTGGTTTTACTGGCTAATGCAATGCTTGATGGAACACTATCTTCTTTCGGAGGTTCGTCAAAGATATTAGAAATTAAAAGCCAAATTTGCGGCATTGCAAATCGAGATAAAGATTTTGATGCTTTTGTGGTAGTACAGTCAGGAACTGATTATTTACCATTAGAAAAGTAAAAGCATTTTTGGTCTAAAAGAAGCAATTTCTAAATTAGAGCTAGAATTTATCAAAACGGAGGAGTGGGCAAAGATAGTTGCGCCACAAGCATATAAAAATATTGTCGCCAGGTTTAGCAGTAGCTAACAAGGCGCTCGCTCGGACGTTCACTACAACACTACGTCTCGTTCACGCCGTACAGCTTGGTCGTTAGCGCTCTTGCACATTGGAGACGGCATTGCCCGAAAGGAACGAAGATCAGGAGGTAAGATGCTCCGCTTGCAAAGAAGAGATAAAGCTAGGCGCGGTAAAGTGTCCGCATTGCGGTACTGATCAGAATTATTTGCATCGGTTCAGAACCACGGCTACTGTTGTTGGCTCAGTCTTGGCTGTGCTCTCTCTTTCTGCGCTGGGATGGAGTGCGGCGGTAGAAATCCTTGGCTCTAAGATGGCGACACTTGTCGGTTCAGTGGCTGCTAGTGACGATAGCGGAATCTATTTTTCCGTTTCAAATCATGGTAGCCGCCCAGCAACGATATTCGACGTTGTCGAAGAAGGACCTTACACGAATGATATGTGTAAGAGAAAAGTTACATATGGCGCGCGCATGCACACCGCTAGCGTACTTAAGGTAGTTAAGCCAGGAAAAACCTATGCATTCGTTGCAAAGGCAGAAGATGGGTTGTCCTATCTTCCCTCGACATTTGCTCCAGATGCGCTCACTAATCCAAAGATTCATAAGGGGTTAAAAAAGTTCAGGCAGTGCAAACTCGCTATTAGCTACATCGACTTCGACAACAAGAAAAAAGAATTCAATATCCCGTATTACTGTGCTCCTCAAGCCCCTTGCCTACCAGAAAAGAGCTCTACAAAAGCATGGAGCCGACGCGTTAATGCACGCGGCTCATGCCTGCCGTTGGGCGCAAATATAGGAAGCAATATTACTCAATTTACTTATCGCATACGATCCAGAGAGCTGGTATTCTAGTTCTTGCCAATTTACAAAGGGCCGCATGGCTAGAGGTGGTCCCGGAAATTTAAACGGCCCGGTCAGTGGATTTTTTGCTCAATCGAGGCATGATATGCCCTATAATGAGGAGAGAAAATAAGAGCAGGCGACCCCGTCGGAATCACTCACCGGAATTCAGCGCTAAAGAAGCGCTAGAGGCAGCTAAAGGCGAATATATGCTGGCTGATCTGGTCAAGGCGCCACGATGTGCGTCCAGATCAAACTACTCGCCGATTTGATTTGGCCGTTCAGGCAACCGGAACCACTGTACTAGACTGGCTGCATTTTCCCAAAATGCACCGCAAAAAAATGGCCGCATTACGCGGCCATTTTTAGAGGCTGCGAGAATTACGGTTCAATCACCGAATAGCCTTCCTGTTGAAGCTGGATAAGCCGCGGCACGGCGCCATCGACCACTTTAACGCCGGGCAACAAGTTGCTGTTGGTCCAATGATGCGCTTTCATGGAGTTGACGCACTCTTCGATTCCCACGCCCTTCTTCATCAGATCGGCGACAATCGATTTATAGGGGTTGCCGGTTTTTACATGACGGACGGCGTTGTAACTTTTGTCGTTTAGGTTCATGTACGCCGCCTGAAAGTGGAAAACGCCGATAATCGTTCCTTTAACATGATCTTTCTTGAGGCGATTGGCAAGCACTTCCATGTAATGCATACCGACGGGTACATCTCCGGCAAACGTGTCGTGGGCCATGTTGAAAACCACTTTGACCGGTTTCAGCTTGACGGGAATGTCGACGTGAAGGTTGTGATGAGCGGCCCAAACGATGGGAGAGAGCCCCATGCCGCCGCACAACAATAGGGATACCACAATTTTTTTCCATTCAGTACTTGCCATTTCAACGACTCCTTTCATTGGAAAGAAATAATACGCAGGCAACCCGGCGCTTACGGCGTGATGCAAGAACAACCGGCCCCGCAAAGGTAATTTAGTATATTAGGATATACTTGTCTACTAATACTTCGATCGCGCGGTCCGTTCGGCCGCATTGGCGCGCCAAGCCGCCGCGTGGGTTGCATGGGTGCGGGGGACGGTTCCAATGACAAGGCCCGGTATAGCGATGGGGGAAGAGATACGCATTATTCCGGGGAAGCGGCGCGTTCGCCGTGGACGGATGATCGCGCCGCCGCATCGGCGGCGGGCGGCTAGACGGATTGTATTCAGGGTAAGCGTTTGTCTGGCGCGAGTNNTGCGTGCAGGCAATGGCGCTGAATAAACGGAGGAATGGGCAAGGCCAGTGCGGCGTTGCCGTTAGCGCTGTCCGGGAGCGGGATGCGGGGACGGCGAATTTAGGGCCATGCCGTCAAACGGCGGAAATTACGTGTTATCGGCAGATGCCCTTGGTTTCTGAACGCAGGAGTCTCTCCGGTCATACACGGCGTCACGATCTGGAGTCGCCGCGCAACGCCAAGGCCGGCACATAGCCCGGCCGGGGATGCACGGCGCTCCGCCGGGCCGGGGGCCATCGGCGAGGTGGCGCGGTATTAGGGAGAATCATGGCTGCCGATGCTATTTAGGCGTGTTT
>DOVS01000230.1 GCA_003519965.1 Betaproteobacteria bacterium | reverse complement strand
CCACGTCGTCGTCGTCCACGTCGTCGTCGTCCACGTCGTCGTCGTCCACGTCGTCGCTCAAGGAAACGCAATCGGGCTTCGACGGCGATTGGGGTGCATTGATCGAGCGCCTGAGATTGAGCGGCATGACCCGGATGCTTGCCCAGCATTGCTAGGTGGCGGAGTATACTGACCGTCATTTGGCGCTGTGCGTGCCGGAGGTGCATCGTCACTTATTGGACACCGGCTTCCAGGAAAAATTGGCGGCGGCGCTGCGGGATCATCTCGGCGTGCGCAAGGTCGCATTTCGCGTCGGCGAGGTAACGGGGATGACGCCGGCGGCGCAGCAGCAGCAGGAGAAGGCGGCGCGGCAATCGGGCGCGGTCGCCGCTATCGAGCAAGATCCGTTCGTTCGCGACCTGGTCGAGCATTTCGATGCGCGCTTGGTCGAGTCGAGTATTAAACCCACTGAATAGCGTAGGAGAACAGCCATGGTCAAGGGCGGTTTGGGCAATATCATGAAGCAGGCTCAGCAGATGCAGGAAAATATGCAAAAGATGCAGGCGCAACTGGCGGAAGTCGAGGTGGAAGGCCAGGCCGGCGCGGGACTCGTTAAAGTCGTGATGACCTGCCGCCACGACGTGAAACGGATCAACATCGACGACAGTCTGATCGGCGACGATAAGGAAATGCTGGAAGATTTGGTCGCGGCGGCGGTTAACGACGCGGTGCGGCGAGTGGAAGCCGCGACACAGGAGAAAATGGGCGGCTTTACGGCCGGCCTGGGGCTGCCGCCCGGATTTAAAATGCCGTTCTAGCCGCGTTTTCTATGAAAAGTCCCTCCGCACTGGAGCATTTGATCCAGGCGTTGCGCTGCCTGCCGGGAGTCGGTCCGAAGTCGGCGCAGCGCATGGCTTACCATGTGTTGCAGCATGATTTGGATGGCGCGCGCCGGCTGGCGCGGGCGCTTGGGAACGCGCTGGATACGTTGCGCCATTGCCGCTTGTGCAATAATTTCAGCGAAGCGGACGTGTGCGATTTATGCGGCTCGCCCAAGCGGGAGGCGGGCGTGCTTTGCGTGGTGGAAATGCCCGCCGACTTGGTGATGATGGAGCAGACGCAAAGTTATCGCGGTATGTATTTTGTGCTGATGGGGCGGTTGTCTCCATTGGACGGCGTGGGACCGAAAGAGATTCATCTCGACCGCTTATTGCGCCGCGCTCTCGACGGCGAAGTCAAGGAGGTCGTGCTGGCCACCAATTTTACGATGGAAGGCGAGGCGACCGCCCATTATATTGGCGAATTACTGCGTGCTCGCGGCCTGCATGTTTCGCGCATCGCCCGCGGCGTGCCGGTAGGCGGCGAACTGGAGCACGTGGATAGCGGCACTCTCGCCCAAGCGTTGCGGGACCGGCGCAAACTCTAACGGCGCTCGGGACGGCCTATCCGAATAGGCGGTAGGCGGCGCAGGAAAACGCCTGGGAACGGCTCAGTGCATTCGTTTTCGCGTGGGCGGCTTGCCGCGCCATGCACGGGCAGTGGGCGTTGGGAGAATTTCACAACGTATTCGAGGATGCTATCCTTATCCAGCCGGTCATTCGCCACGCGCGCCACGCGTTGCGGGGCTGGCGTCGATGATTCGCGAGGGGAGCCATGCAGTCCATATTGATCGCTAACCCCAAGGGGGGCAGTGGCAAAACGACCTTATCCACGAACTTGGCGGGTTATTTCGCCGCGCAAGGCGAAGGTGTGGTGCTGGGGGATATGGATCGTCAGCAGTCGTCGCTGAGCTGGCTGCGGCAGCGCACCCGCGCATTGCCGCCTATCGCCGCCTGGGATGCGCACGAGGACGACGATTTCAAGCCGCCGCGGCGGCTTTCCCGGTTGGTGATCGACTCGCCCGCAGGAATGCACGGTAAGCGCCTGTCATTGGCGGTCAAGCAAGTGGATAAGGTGATGATTCCCGTGCAGCCGTCGGTTTTCGATATGTGGGCGACCGAGGAATTCCTCAAAACGGTGCTGGAGGAAAAGGCGGTGCGTAAGCGCCGCACGTTTATTGCGATTATCGGCATGCGGGTCGACCCGCGCACGCGCGCCGCCGTTCTGCTGGAAGAGTTTCTCGCGCGTTTCGATTTGCCGGTGCTGACGTATTTGCGGGATACGCAAAATTATATGAATGTGGCGGCGCAAGGGGAAAGTTTGTTCGATCAGCCGGCTTGGCGGGTGAAAAAAGACCGCGAGCAGTGGCGGCCGTTGATCGAGTGGGCGCTTGCCAGCGATTGAGCGGGGTGCATTAGCTGGGCGGCCGCCCGCCCGGCAACGGATTCTTGAGCAATTCGGCGAATTCTTCCGCCGGCAGCGGGTGGCTGAAGAGATAACCCTGGACTTCGCTGTTGTTGTGGGTTTTGAGAAAAGCGAGTTGTTCCTCGGTTTCGACGCCCTCGGAGATGACTTTCAAGCGCAACCCTTTCGCCATGTCGGCAATGGCCCGGGTAATGACTGCATCGCCGGAACCGTCGCCGAGATCCTCGACGAAGGATTTATCGATTTTCAGCGTATCGATGGGCAGCCGTTTCAGGTCGCTCAAGCTGGAATGACCGGCGCCGAAGTCGTCCATGGAGATGCTGACGCCCAAGGCCTTCAATTGTTTCAGTTTGACGATGGTGTCTTCAGCGTGCTCCATCGCCATGCTTTCGGTAATTTCCAGTTCCAGCCCTTGCGGTTCGAGCCCGGTTTCTTCTAACGCCAGCCGCACCTGTTCCACCAGATCCGTCTGATGAAACTGGCGCGACGACAGGTTGACCGCCACTCGCAGCGCTGGATAGCCCGCCTTCCGCCATGCCGCGTTTTGGGCGCAAGCGGTGCGCAGCACCCACTCTCCGATGGGAATGATGAGTCCGGTTTCCTCGGCGATCGGGATGAA
>DOVS01000193.1 GCA_003519965.1 Betaproteobacteria bacterium | reverse complement strand
CCGCTGCCGGTGGGGCCGGTGACCAGCACCATGCCGTAAGGACGGTGGATGGCGTGAAGGAGGTATTCTTTCTGGTCGGGGTCGTAGCCGAGCGCGTCGATTCCCAGGGTCGCGCTGGACGGGTCGAGAATCCGCATCACGATTTTTTCCCCGAACAGCGTGGGCAGCGAACTGACCCGGAAATCAATGGCGCGGTTCTTGGACAGGACTAATTTCATCCGGCCGTCTTGCGGCACACGTTTTTCGGCGATATCCATTTTGGAAATCACCTTGATGCGGGAGGCGATTTTCTCTTTAATCGCGAGCGGCGGCGTCGCGATTTCGTACAGTATGCCGTCCGTTCGGTAACGAATGCGGTAAAGTTTTTCGTAAGGTTCGAAATGAATATCGGAGCTTCCCGCGTTAATGGCGTCCAATAGGATTTTCTGGATATATTTAACGACCGGGGCGTCGTCGATTTCCGTGGAGGCCTCGGCGTTTTTCTCGGCGAGCGCCTCGTCGTCGGTGAATTCGAGGTCAATGTCTTCGTCGCCCAAATCGCCTAGAGAGGTGTCGTTGCTTTCCAAGACGTGGTGGATCAGTTTGTCCAGCTTCGGGTCTTCCACCACAATCGGGTCGATGGCGAGGCTGGTTTGAAATTTTACCGCGTCCAGCGCTTGCAGATTGGTGGGATCGGAGGTGGCGACGGTCAACCGGTTGCCGCGCTGATACAGGGCGATAACCCGGTGCCGTTGCATCAATTTGATGTCCAGCGTATTCATGCTGAGGCTGCCGGTGTCGATGGCGTCGATATCCAGTAAAGGGTAACCAAAGGTTTGCGCGGCGAATTCGGCGATTTCCAGCGCGCCGAGCTTTTTGCCGAGCACCAATTGAGAGACAAAATGCGTGGCGGCGCCCCGCGCTTGCGTTTGAATATCCTCGGCGTCTTTCTCCGTCAGTAATCCACGTTGAACCAGGGAGCGGGCTAGCCCGCTCAGGTGGGTCGAGGGAGGGGAGGGAAGGGTTGCCATACTTTATTAGACGGTCAGTCGTTCAGGCGAAGCCGATGAATAATGTTAGCAAATGATGCCCGTAGCCTATCTGTTTGTAAAGCAAGGAAAGGCAGGTCAAGAATGCGTGCCGGCGACGGGGAAAATCCGCACGACTTTGATGACGCGGTCCTGAGTTTGAATGATTTCCAGAGGAATATTATCGATTTTTAGGCTGGTGCCGCCTTCCGGGATGTCCTCCAAGTACTCGAGGATAAGTCCGTTCAGGGTTTTCGGTCCGCTAGTGGGAAAATTGAGCTCCAGTTTGCGGTTGATGTCTCGAAGCAAGCTGGTGCCGTCCACCAGCCAGCTTCCATCGGCCTGCATGCGGTAGGCGGCCCCGTGGATCGGCGAGTGGGTGGCGAATTCTCCAACGATTTCCTCGAGAATGTCTTCCAGGGTAATCAGTCCCATCAGTTCGCCGTATTCATCGACGACGAGTCCCTGGCGGCGGTGGTTCTCCTGGAAGTTTTGCAACTGCGTGAATAGCGCGGCGCCGCTGGGAATAAAATATGGCTCGCGTAGAATATCGCGCAGCACCTCGCCGCTTAATTCGCCGGCTTGGGTCAGCCGCAGCACCTTACGCACATGAACGACGCCAATGATATTGTCGAGTTGTCCTTCATAAACCGGCAGCCGGGTATGGTAACAAGTGGCGAGCTGTTGCTGAACTTCCTCCGCCGGCGCGTTGATATCCACCGCTTCGATTTGGTTGCGGGGAATCATAACGTCATTCACGGTGATTTTTTCCAACTCGAACAAGTTGAGCAAAATATTGTGATGTTTCGGCGGCAGATAGCGGCCGGTTTCCAGAACCAAGGTGCGCAGCTCTTCCATGCTGAGACGAGGGGCGTGGCCGGTATTTTTCTGTTTTAGGCGGGTTGCCCACAGTAGCGCGCTGACGAATAAATTAACGAACCAGACCACTGGGTAGGCGAGTCGCAGCATCGGCGCCAGCACGTGGCTGACGGCCAGCGCGGTGCGTTCTGGATAGGTGGCGCCGATGACCTTGGGGGTGATTTCGCTGAACACCAGGATAGTAAAGGTGACCGTGAGCGTGGCGCTGGTCAGGGCGATTTCATTGTTGCCCAGTAATCGCACGGCGATAACGGTGACCAGGGTGGCGGCGGCGGCGTTAACCAGGTTGTTGCCTAATAGAATGACGCCAAGCAGCTTATCGGTTTTTTCCAGGAGCCGTGCGGTGCGTTTCGCGCCGGTATGGCCCTTGTAGACCATGTGTTTCAGCCGGTAGCGGTTTAGCGCCATCATGCTGGTTTCGGAAATGGAAAAAAAGGCGGAAATAACGAGTAGAATGATGAAAGCGATCAGCAGCGCGCTTAGCGGTATGTCATCCAAGAAAACCCCCGATGGCACGATAACAGGTTAACATTGTTGGAAGGGAGCCATGCTTTGTCAAGCTATGCGGCGCTTCGACCTGGCGGCGGACGCAATTAAGCCGGACACAAGCGGTTGGGCGCGGCAATGATCGTAAGCAACCGCGCTAGTATCGGTGGAGAATAATCTCCAGCACGAGCCGGCTTCCTAGGTAGGCCAGCAGCAGCATGACGAATCCCGTCAATGTCCAGCGGATGGCGAGGCGGCCGCGCCATCCGTACAGACGCCGCCCGCCTAACAGGGCGGCGAAAATTCCCCAGGAAAGGATGGCGAATACCGTCTTGTGGTTAAATTCCAGCGGTTGATGAAACAGTTCCTCGGAAAACAGCATGCCGCTAATCATGGTCAAGGTCAGCAACAGGAAGCCGACGGTAATGACTTGAAAAAGCAGGCGCTCCATGCATAGCAGCGGCGGCAGACCGTGGACGTTCGCCGGCAGGGTTTTTTTGTGTAGCCGGCGCTCCACCAAGGCCATCAGCATCGCGTGCAACGCGGCGATGCCGAGCAGCGCGTAGGCCAGCATGGAAATCGATAGATGGATTTTGAATAACGGTAAATCACTGTGCGGGATGACGCGGCTGTCTGGCAACAGCGCTGGCAGAATAGCGCAGACGGCGGCGATGGGCAGCGCCAGCGCCAGCATGCCGGCCATCGGATAACGCATACCGGCTAGCCAATAGATAAAGAGCGAGAGCCAGGCAATGGCGGAAAGGGCGTCGCTGATACCGAAATTCAAGCCATACGTATGCCACGTGGTGTGATACAGCAAGATCGCGTGAAGCGTGAGAGGCGCGGCCAGCGCCAATTGCTCCAAGATGCGGGTCCGGGTTGTCCGTGCGCCGACTTCGGCTGACCAATGCCAGCCCGCGCGCCAAAAATAAACGGCGAGCACGGCGTAAAGCAACGAATTGAGGAGATAGGAGGGAAAACCGATCATGGTGTAGTAAAATTAACGGTTCTATAAGGCGGCTAGTCTACACCAAAGTCTACCGTAAACCCATTTGTCTGGACTGGAATCGTATGTTGGATCATCTTTCCCAACGCCTAGGCGGCGTTGTCAAGAAGCTGCGCGGACAAGCCCGCCTAACCGAGGATAACATCCAAGACGCCTTGCGCGAGGTGCGGATGGCGCTGCTCGAAGCCGATGTCGCCTTGCCCGTGGTCAAGGAATTTATCGGCCACGTCAAGGAACAAGCGCAGGGGCGGGAAGTTAGGGGCAGTCTGACGCCAGGTCAGGCGCTGATCCAAATTGTCCATGACGAACTCACTCGCTTAATGGGGGAGCATAACGCCACACTGAATTTGGCGGCGGCGGCGCCGGCGGTCATTCTCGTGGCGGGTCTCCAAGGCGCGGGCAAGACGACCACTTGCGGCAAGTTGGCTAAGTTGTTGCAAGAGCGCATGAAGAAAAAAGTGCTGTTGGTTAGCTGCGACGTATACCGTCCCGCCGCTATGGA
>DOVS01000320.1 GCA_003519965.1 Betaproteobacteria bacterium | reverse complement strand
GGCGTGAATCTGGCGCAGCCAGGCATTTTGCGTGTCCCATGAATGATACATCGCCATGGGCCGCTGGGTGACCGCGTTCAAGGGGAATTTATGGGTATCCGTCAGTTGCGACTCCAGCGGCTCATGATAAAACGGCAGCGGATCGAAATAGGTTTCTATCCGCTTGCGCAACCGCTCTGGCGGCTGTTTTCCCGCCCGTTTCCCTTGCGCGGCCAAGCGGAATTTTTGCAACACCTCGGAATAAATATGGATCAGGATCGGTTCGGCGTAGCGCGTCAGGCGATGACGCTGCGCCCATTCCAGGTAGCCCTCGTTCCAGTTGCGCATATACTGATAGGAACGCGGCAATTGATAATGGAAGACGCAGTTATTCTTCGCGTACATTTCCCACTGGCGCGGATTAGGCTCGCCACGCATGAATTTCTCGCCACCCTTGCCGCGCCAGCCCGCGAGAAAACCGATGCCGGAACCCGGTTCGGTTTCATAATGGATCACGAAATCCGGGTAATCGCGGTACTTGCGCGTCCCGTCGGCATTGACAAACGCCGGCAGGCTAAGGCGCGATCCCAGTTCGATCAACACTTCCTGGAATGGTTTACATTCCCCCTTGGGCGGCAGTATCGGAATACGCACCGAGTCTATCGGGCCGTCGAACTCCGAAATCGGCCGATCCAACATCGACATCACGTCATGGCGCTCCAGGTAAGTCGTATCGGGCAACACCAAATCGGCAAAAGCCGTGGTTTCCGATTGAAACGCATCGCATACGATAATAAATGGAATTTTGTATTCGCCGTCCTCGTGCTTGTCGTTCAGCATGTGGCGCACTTTGTCGGTATTCATGGTAGAGTTCCACGCCATATTCGCCATGAACAGCAGGAGCGTATCGATCGGATAGGGGTCGCCGCGCCAAGCATTGGTGATGACGTTATGCATCAGGCCATGCACCGACAGCGGATATTCCCAGGAAAACGCCTTATCGAGCCGCACCGGCGCCCCTTGCGCATCGACGAACAAATCGTCTGGATCGCCCGGCCAGCCCAGCGCCATACCGCCTAGCGGTGTGTTGGGCTGCACCCCTTCCGGCCCAGACGGCGTTTTAGCGCAGGGAGGAATCGGCCGGGGAAATGGCGCTTTATGCCGGAAACCGCCGGGGCGGTCGATCGTCCCCAACAAGCTCATCAACACCGCCAGCGCACGGATGGTCTGGAAACCGTTAGAGTGTGCGGCAAGCCCCCGCATGGCATGGAACGAGACAGGGTTTCCCGTCACCGTCTCGTGATCTTTACCCCAAGCATCGGTCCAAGCAATCGGCAATTCAATACGGTGATCTCGCGCGGTCACGCCCATTTCGTGCGCTAAACGACAAATCGTTTCCACCGGAATACCGGTCAACCGCGACGCCCACTCCGGCGTGTATGCCTTGACGCGTTCTTGCAGCAATTGAAACGCCGGCTTTACCGGCGTGCCGTCCGGCAGGAAAAACTCGCCCAGCAAAAAAGGATCGGCCCCCTCGCTATGGCTCGGTACAGGGCGATAGCCGCCGCGATCCATCCATAGCTTGTTCTGGGGATCGAAGCAACCCTCTTCCGGTGGCGCCTCGGTGCGCACAAACAGGCCGTACTCGGTGCTCTTCTCGTCCCGGTTGACCAGTTCCGCCGCATTGGAGTACTGCACCAGGAAATCCCGATCATATAATCCCTGTTTGATAATCTCGTGGATAAGCGCCAACAGCAACGCGCCATCGGCGCCCGGCTTAATCGGCACCCACTCGTCGGCAATCGCCGAATAGCCGGTGCGCACGGGGTTAATGGAGATAAAGCGGCCGCCATTGCGCTTGAATTTTGCAATGGCGATTTTCATCGGATTAGAGTGATGATCCTCGGCGGTGCCGATCATCACAAATAGCTTGGAGCGATCTAAATCGGGGCCGCCAAATTCCCAGAAGGAGCCGCCG
The DNA here is from genome assembly GCA_003519965.1 of Betaproteobacteria bacterium. GTDB lineage: Bacteria > Pseudomonadota > Gammaproteobacteria > Burkholderiales > UBA9220 > UBA9220. Next base: position 2,147 of record DOVS01000320.1, on the reverse strand, counting down.
ATAGTGTAGATCATCCCCGCCGCCATATTGACCGAGCAAAATCCGCCGTGCGCGGCATAGTTAGGCGTACCGAACTGCTTAGCGAATAATCCGGTAAGCGCCTGCATCTGGTCGCGACCGGTAAACAAAGCGAATTTTTTAGGGTCGGTGGCGCGAATATGGGCAAGCCGCTCCGCCATCATGGAGAACGCCTGCTCCCACGAAATCTCTTCAAATTCACCGCTGCCGCGCTCTGCCCCCGGCTTGCGCAACAGCGGTTTCGTCAACCGTGCGGGCGAATACTGTTTCATAATACCCGACGCCCCTTTGGCGCAAATCACCCCTTGATTCAGCGGGTGTTCGGGATTGCCCTGAATGTAACGCACCTCGCCATCTCGCAAGGTAACGCGAATACCGCAGCGGCAAGCACACATGTAACAGGTTGTGTCCTTGACTTCGATACGGTGAGCGCCATGCTCCGTTTGTTGTGCTGTATATTCCATGGTTGTTTTCAGCCGAACCCAGTCAGTTTCCGTTATGCGTCAATGTCAAGCGTTTAAGTCAAGTATTCTACCTGCATCGGCAAGTTTGAATATTTTTATTTATTTATATCCATATAAATTTTCGATTGAGTCCAACTCGCCATTAACAAATAGCAAGATGATATACAGCAGAATGCGCACAACCGTCCTTTCCGAAAGGACGGTAGATTACGACAAAACAACACAGCTAGAAGTTTAGGCGGAAGGGACGATCCAACCGGCCCCGTCCATAGGGAAAATTACTCGGTGCTTGCGGGCGGGTAATATAAGATTTTCGCTTCCCGGCCCAGCAGGATTTTCTGAAAACCGGTTTGCGCTTTGGGGTTAAGCACCAGAGGCGCGGATATCTGGGCGGACATGCGCTGAAAAACCGTGCCGCCCACTGCGGGCGGCGCACTCTCGCTGCTAGACAAGATGGCGAGGATTACTAAATCCTCGGGGTCGTCTAGCTGAAGTTCCGCCACTTCGCTATCCGACAGCACAAACTCATATTGAAAACCGAATACTACGGGATCGGTTACCGGCAAAACAATATCGGGGTCGTCCAGAGAGTGAAGCATGTAAACCATATGTAACGGCTGCGAACCGCCGCCTTCTTCATGCAATAGCTTCCAGCGGACACAATGCTCAAATCCCGGCAAACCACGGGGAAAATGGAGCACCGTTGCCGGGTCTATCTGTAACGTGCCGAACCTGGTCGAGTCAAATTCCATCTCCGCCCTTTCCTTAACTATATGAGTGCCTAGCCGCTTTTCCCCTCCCCATTCTAGAGAATTCCCCGGAATTGTAAAGCGCCGGAAACCGCGGCGCAGCAAGGAATTTTAGGCGATGTAACATCCACCTCGCCGCCATCGACGCCTGTCGTCGATTTTGCGCAAAACCACTTATTACGATATGCTAAATTCCTAAATAGGAAAGAAAGTGAGCGGCTGAATATCAAAGCATTCATGCACGATTCATTCTTCAAGACGGCAAATCAGACCATCGCGCTATTCGGCGAAGTATTGGTGGATGTTTTTCCCGACCGCCAGGCGCTAGGGGGAGCGCCATTCAATGTAGCGCGGCATTTACGCGCGTTCGGCCTTCATCCCTTGCTCATCACCCGCACCGGAAACGATACGAACCGCGAGCGTTTCCTCGCCGCCATGCGCCGCTTCGACATGGATATTCACGGTGTCCAGCGCGATGATCGCTACCCCACGGGTCAAGTGCGGGTACACCTCAAGGAAGATACGCACGTATTCGAGATTCTTCCCCAGCAAGCTTACGACTTCATCGACGCCGATATGGCGCAGCATGCCGTCCACGCCGCCCCGGCGCTTTCTTATTTCGGCACCCTAGCCCAGCGCAATCCAGTTTCACGCGCCGCCTTAACCCATCTGCTCGCCCACACCGACACACCAATTTTCCTCGACATTAACCTGCGCGCCCCGTGGTACGACGAAACCATCATCCGCGAATCTCTGCGCCGGGCCGATGTGGTCAAACTCAACAACGAGGAGCTAGACATTGTCGGCAAACTGTTCCGCTTTCCCGGCTCGGCGACGATGCAGGCGCAAAAACTCATGCACGATTTCTCCCTGCGCATGCTCATTGTCACCTGCGGCGTGGAGGGTGCGTGCGTGT
>DOVS01000152.1 GCA_003519965.1 Betaproteobacteria bacterium | reverse complement strand
CCCGATCCTGCGGGCCGACTATACCGTCGCCAGAGGCAAGGGCGGATTTTTGCGCGCCGATTGGAATGAGGCAACCGAAATCATCGCCGCCGCCAACGCCTATACCGCCAAAACCTACGGACCGGACCGGGTTTTCGGGTTCTCGCCGATTCCCGCCATGTCCATGATTTCCTACGCGGCCGGCAGCCGCTATTTGTCGCTCATCGGCGGCGCTTGCGGCAGTTTCTACGATTGGTATTGCGATCTGCCGCCGGCGAGTCCGCAAGTATGGGGCGAGCAGACCGACGTACCGGAGGCGGCGGACTGGTACAACTCCACCTATATTATTGTGTGCGGCACCAATTTGCCCATGACTCGCACCCCGGACGCGCATTTCTATTCGGAAGTGCGCTACAAAGGGACCAAGGTCGTGTCGATGGCGCCGGATTACGCCGAATACGTGAAATTCGCCGACTTGTGGATGCCGGTGCGTCAAGGCACCGACGCCGCCGCGTTTCTCGCCATGGGGCACGTGGCGTTGAAGGAGTTTTTCCTCGATAAGCAGGAAGCCTATTTTCAGGAGTACGCGCGCACCTATACCGATTTACCCATGCAGGTGCTCTTGCGCCAGCATGGCGACGGCTATGTGTCCGATCGTTTTCTGCGCGCCGCCGATTTCGATGGCGGCATGGGCGAAAGCAATAATCCCGAATGGAAGACCGTGGTTTACGATGAGACCACGCAAGCGTTCGTGGCGCCGAACGGCTCCATCGGTTTCCGTTGGGGCGAGGAGGGTAAGTGGAATATCTTGCCCAAGAACAGCGGCAATCAGCAGGATATTGTCGCCGAGCTTTCCTGCATTGACCGCAAGGATACGGTGCTCTCGGTCGGTTTTCCGCACTTCATGCCAGGGGGGGATGGATTGCTGTACCGTAACGTTCCTGCTCGTCAGTTAACGCTGGCTTCCGGCGAGACGGTTTACGTCACCAGCGTATTCGATTTGCAAATGGCGCAATATGGCCTAGATCGCGGTTTGGGCGGCGCGAATGTGGCGCTGTCCTACGACGATGAGAATGTCGCTTATTCCCCCGCCTGGGCGGAGAAAATCACCGGCGTGAAACGCGCCGATCTGATTCGCACCGGCCGCGAGTTTGCCGACAATGCTGTTAAGACCCACGGCAAGTCGATGGTGATTCTGGGCGCGGCGGTTAATCACTGGTATCACAACGACATGAATTACCGCGCCATTATGAACCTGCTGCATTTTTGCGGCTGCGTCGGCCAATCCGGCGGCGGTTGGGCGCACTATGTGGGCCAGGAGAAACTGCGGCCGCAGGCGGGCTGGGCGCCCATCGCCTTCGCGCTCGACTGGCACCGACCGCCGCGCCACATGAACAGTACGACGTACTGGTATTTCCATACCGACCAGTGGCGTTACGAGACCATTAACGCGGATGATTTGCTGAGTCCGGCCGCCAAGGGAAAATACAAGGGCTACAGTCTGGCCGACTATAATGTGGTGGCGCAACGCTTGGGCTGGCTGCCTTCCGCGCCGCACTTTAACCGCAATCCGCTGGATATCGTCGCCGACGCCGAAAAAGACGGCGCCGTCGACGAGGCCGGTGTCGCCAAGTACATGGTGGACCAATTGAAAAACGGCGCGTTGGCGTTCGCCGCCGAGGACATCGACAATCCCGTCAATTTCCCGCGCAACTTGTTCGTGTGGCGCGCTAATCTGCTTGGTTGCTCGGCCAAGGGGCACGAGTATTTTCTCAAGCACCTGGTCGGCGCGCAAAACGGCGTGATGCAGGAGGGCGTGCACGGCAAGGACAGCAAGGAAATCCACTGGGTGGAAAACGGCCCCACGGCCAAGCTGGACTTGATGGTGGATATTAATTTCCGGCTGAATTCCACCGGTGCGTATTCCGACATCGTGTTGCCCACCGCCACTTGGTACGAGAAAAACGATCTCAACACCACCGATATGCATCCTTTTATTCATCCGTTGTCGGAAGCGGTGTCGCCGGCGTGGGAGTCTCAATCCGACTGGCAGATATTCAAGGCGATTGCCAAAGCCTTTTCTCCGCTAGCCGAGAAGCATCTGGGCACGCGCAAGGATGTGGTGGCCCTGCCTATGCAGCATGACTCGCCGTTCGAATTGGCCCAGCCGTTTGGCGTGAAAGATTGGAAGAAAGGCGAGTGCGAACCGGCGCCGGGCAAGACTTTGCCGTTATTGAAGGTGGTGGAGCGCGATTATGCCAATACCTATAAGAAATATACCGCGCTGGGGCCGCTGCTGGCTAAGGCCGGCAATAGCATCAAAGGTATCGGCTGGAATACGGAACAGGAAGTCGAGGAGCTGAAGCAGGTAACGCACACCATTCAGGAGGAAGGGATTACCCAAGGCATGCCTTCCCTGGAAGAGGATATCGGCGTGTGCGAAGCGGTGCTGCGGATGGCGCCGGAAACCAACGGCGAGGTAGCGCGTAAATCCTGGGCGGCGCTGGGTAAGAAAACCGGCATCGATCACCACCATTTGTATGCCGGCCGCCACGAAGACAAGATTACGTTCCGCGATATTCAGGCCCAGCCGCGCAAGATTATCACCGCACCCACCTGGTCCGGCATCGAATCCGAGCAGGTCAGCTATAGCGCGTGTTATACCAACATTCATGAGCATATCCCGTTCCGCACCCTGACCGGGCGCGCCCAATTCTACCAAGATCACGAGTGGATGCTGGATTTCGGCGAGGGATTTTGCGCTTATCGGCCGCCGGTGGATCTCAAGGCGCACGAAACCGTGCCCGACAGCGTGCGCAATAAACCGCACTTGGTGCTCAACTGGATTACGCCGCACTCCAAGTGGGGCATCCACTCCACCTACAACGACAACCTGCGGATGCTTAATCTGTTCCGCGGCGGGCCGACGCTGTGGCTGGCGGAGACGGATGCGCAATCCATCGGCCTGCAGGATAACGATTGGGTGGAGGCGATCAACGCCAACGGCGCGACCGTGGCGCGGGTCGTGGTCAGTCAGCGGGTGCCGCGCGGCATGGCGATGATGTATCACGCGCAGGAAAAGATCATTAACACGCCGGGATCCAACACCACCGGCAAGCGCGGCGGCATTCTCAACAGCGTGACCCGAGTGGTGGTGAAGCCGACGCATATGATCGGCGGTTACGCCCAGTTGGCGTATAGCTTCAATTATTACGGCACGGTGGGTTCGCAGCGCGACGAATTCGTCGTGATCCATAAGATCGAAGACAGCGAAGTGGATTGGCTGGAGCGGCCGCTGACCGCCGAGCGCGAAGCGCAACTCAATCCGCCGGGAATCGGCCCGCGCTGAGCCATACCGGGAATAAGGACAAGAGAGTTAGGAGAATGTCATGAAAATTCGCGCACAATTCGCACTGGTGTTTAATCTCGATAAGTGCATCGGTTGCCACACTTGCTCGGTGACGTGCAAGAATGTCTGGACCAACCGCAAGGGGGTGGAATACGCCTGGTTTAATAATGTGGAAAGCAAGCCGGGCGTCGGCTATCCCAAACGCTGGGAAGATCAGGAGGCATGGAACGGCGGCTGGGTGAAGCGCAACGGCGCCCTGGAGCTGAAATCCGGCAGCCGCTTCAAGCGGCTGGCGAATATTTTTTCCAATCCCGATATGCCGGAAATCGACGATTATTACGAACCGTTTACTTTCGATTACGCGCATCTGCAAAATGCGCCGCTGTCGGAAGCGGCGCCGACGGCGCAGCCCCGCTCGCAGATCGACGGCAACCGGATGGAGAAAATTCACTGGGGCCCCAACTGGGAGGACGATCTGGCGGGCCCATTCGCCGATCGCGCCGAGGATCGCAATTTTAATAATATCCAGAAGCAGATTTACGCCGAGTTCGAAAATACCTTCCATATGTATTTGCCGCGTATCTGCAATCACTGTCTGAATCCGGCATGCGTCGCCGCATGCCCGTCGGGATCGATTTATAAGCGCGAGGAAGACGGCATC
>DOVS01000258.1 GCA_003519965.1 Betaproteobacteria bacterium | reverse complement strand
CCAGCCATACTTTAGCACATTCCGTTTCATGCTCCTGACTCGCGGTAATCTCCACTTCCAACGCGGAACGCAAATATTCGGGCTCTGCGCCATCCACTAGCATTTGCAGGCCTTTTTGCATGAACATGTCGTCCAAGTCATCCAGCAGCGGCTCCAGCGCCAGTAAACCACCCTTACGCGCCGTTTGGCTCCAACTGATAATTTGCTGAATGAGATCGTGCTGGGAAAGACGCGGCGGGAAGAATATCCACTTCAGCATCTGCACGCCATGGAAAAAAACCTTTGGCGAATGCTGGAGCAAAACGGCGCCCATGGTGCCGCCGATCACGATAATAAACGCGGTCAACTGCACCAGCGAGGCAATATGCCCCCCCTCCAGCACTTGACCGCCGAGAATCGCGGCAAACCCCAGCGCAATGCCGATAATGCTGACAAAATCCATGATGAAGCGACTCCGCTCAAGGAGAGCGGACACGGGCCTCTCCCTGTTGTTCTATATTTAGCGGCTGGCGCGCGCCTGCCGCCGGCTCGTTAAAAACCGGCCGATGCGGCCTTATGCTCCAAGCATACCAAAGACCGCAACCGAGAGAAACCAGGGAGGGGGCGGCAAAAGCGAACTAGGCCAGCCATTCCTGCATGCGGCCGCGCAACCGCACAACCGCTTGACTATGAAGCTGGCATACCCGCGATTCGCTCACTCCCAGCACTGCGCCGATCTCGCGCAGATTAAGCTCCTCTTCGTAATAAAGCCCCATGACCAGCTTTTCCCGCTCCGGCAGTATGTCAATGGCGGCCGCCAGCGCCTCCCGGAAACCTTCGTCGTGAAGCGAAGCGAACGGATTATCCTGCGCGTCGGAAAGGTGATGCTCGAAAAAATCGCTATCTCCTTCGCCATGCGCAAAGTCCTCATAATAAAGCAGTTGATGGCCGCGTGCATCGAGTAACGCTTGCCGATAGGCTGCAAGCGACAAGTGCAATTCCTCGGCAATTTCCTGTTCGCCCGGCGACCGCCCTAATCGCTGTTCGAGTGCATGGACGGCAGCTTCGATATGGCGCATTTGTTTACGTGCGGTGCGCGGCATCCAGTCGATCTGCCGCAGTTCGTCCAGCATAGCGCCGCGGATGCGCTGCGCAGCATAGGTTTCAAATTGGGCGCCTTGGTTGCTGTCGAAATGATTGGCCGCATCCAGCAAACCGATCATCCCGACCTGAACGAGGTCGTCAAGCTGCACGCTGGGCGGCAGTCTGGCGATCAAATGAGTAGCGATGCGCTTAACCAGCGGCAGATAGTCTGCGACCACTTGGTTTTTGTCGGATAATCCCGTTTTGTACATGAGCGCGCTAGTATTGAGAACACTCCGCCGTCAAGCGGCTACGTTGAATCAGGCGCTGCATGAAATGATCTAGCCGGCCTGTCTCGTCTTTTGGATAGGGCCATTCGTCAATGGTTTCCGCTAACCGCCGGAACGCCGCCGCCGCCGGCGCATCGGGGAAAGCATCCACCACCGGCCGATACAATCGCGACGCCTGGCGTAATCGATCGTCCTTCGGCACGCACCCCATTAATACCGGCCGAATACGTAGGAAGCGTGCGGCCACCCCCGACAGATGGGTAAAAATCGCCTCGCCTTCCGCCTGATCGGTTACGCGGTTAACGAGAATGCGAAATTGCCGTCTGGCGAAATCCCGGCTCAGCACCTTAATTAAAGCATAAGCGTCGGTCAGGGACGCGGCGGACGACGAGACCATCAACACCACTTCTTGGGCGGCGAGACTTAAGCGCAATCGGTCGCCAGCAACACCGGACGCCGCGTCGATCAATACCACGTCGATGGCCGCCGACAGCTGGCGAAAAGCATGCACGATCCTGTCTTCGCGGCTAGCGTCCAGACCTGCCAGGGCTGTCAGCCCTTGGGCCGCCGCCGCGACCATTATGCCTTCCGGCCCAGGCCGCATTACCTGCTCCAGTGTTCTTTCACCGCGTATCACGTGCAGCAAGTCATCGCCGCCGGCAATATCCAGCATGGCGCCGATGCTCCTCCGCCCCACTTGCTCGTCTAGGATAAGCACGCGCCGGCCGCGCCGAGCTAGCGCCACGGCAAGATTAGCAACCGCCGTGGTGCGGCCTACTCCCTGACGGCCGCCCGTAACCGCGACAACCCGGACATAATCGTGCTGAAGCAAACGCCGCAACCCCTCCGCTTGATCCGCGACGATTTCTCCCATGGTCAGGCGGCTCCCCCTCGGCTCGGCGTAGTCACGGCGATATCGCTGCGCGCGCTTCCCATGGCCAAAGGATATTCGCTTTCGTTCAGCGTAAAGGGCGAGGCGTCCCGCACCGCCTTGAACGCCCGGTCAATTAAATAGTGCGCATTGGCCAGATGCATGTCTTCCGGCACCCGTTGGCCGTTCGTCACATAATAGAGCATGAGAGGGTAACGGATAATGACATCCAAGATGCTGCCCGTGCTGACGGCCTCATCGGCTTTGGTCAGGATACATCCATCAACAGGCGCCGCCGCGTTATTATAGGCGCGCACCACATCATCCAAGGTATCCCCCTGCGATATCGCGCTCAGTAACAACAACCGCTTTACCCGGCCGCCATGGCCGCATAGCAGCGCGACTTGGTCCGCTACCCGCCGGTCGCGCTGACTCATGCCGACGGTATCGATCAATACTAAATGTTTATGGCGTAAGTCGGCCAGCGTCAGCAGTAAATCACTTTCGTTCTTGATCGCGTACACCGGCACGCCGAGGATATTTCCATAAATACGCAACTGCTCGTGGGCGCCGATACGATAACTGTCCGTGGTCATCATCACCACGCTAGCGGCGCCATGCTTGAGAGTACAGCGCGCCGCCAACTTGGCCACTGTGGTCGTCTTGCCGACGCCCGTCGGGCCAACCAGCGCAAAAACGCCGCCCTTTTCGATCAGATCGTCCTCTGGTTTAACAACGCGTAAATTATGCACCAGCGCCGCCTTGATCCAACGCATTCCTTTGTTGTAGTCGAATTTTGGGGGGAGCCGGCCAAGCAATTGACGCGACAAGGCGGGGCTCAGGCCGACCGCGAGTAAGACGCGCAGCATCTCCGCCTTGAACGGCTCGCGGCGATGCAGCTCGCCCCAGGCAAAACCGGATAGCTGCCCCTCGACCATCCCACTCAGGCATTTGATCTCTCGAACGATATCCGTCATAGCTTGAGGGGAAACCGTATTCTCGCTCATGACCGGC
>DOVS01000033.1 GCA_003519965.1 Betaproteobacteria bacterium | reverse complement strand
AGGACGGCGAAGATGCCGGAGTGTTTCATTAAAGGGCGGGCGATATGGGGACCAGCGTAATATCCGGTGGAATCGCGTAGGCGCGATTGAGCGTAGCGGCCGTTGCCGCGCGGATGGCGGTGCAGGCGCGCCGCCAAGTCCTCTAGGCCGCTATGCGTTCGGCAGCGTTAGGCGCGCGCGCCAAGGCGCCCACGGGGTTCGCCCTCTCGGCTTTATTATCGACGGCTCCTTGGCCGCCCTATGTTTTGGAGTCCGCCGTGAAAATAGACCGGAGAGAGCGTGGCAAAGGACGTAAAAGAACCAATCGGCCGCGCCTGGCGCGGCGGCGGTATAATTAACCTCTTTTCCGTCGCTCCGGCCCCATTCCATGACCCAAACCATTAACCAGCGCATCGCGCAACAAATCGGCGCGCGCGAAGCGCAAGTGGTTGCCGCCGTCCAATTGCTCGACCAGGGCGCGACCGTTCCCTTTATCGCCCGCTACCGCAAGGAAGTCACCGACGGGCTGGATGATACGCAATTGCGCGGTTTGGAGGAGCGCCTGCGTTACCTGCGGGAGCTAGAGGAGCGGCGAACGGCGATTCTGAACAGCGTCGCCGAGCAAGACAAGCTCACCCCCGCGCTGAAGCAAGACTTGCTCGCCGCGGATAGCAAGACCCGGCTGGAAGATCTTTATCTACCCTATAAACCGAAGCGCCGCACCCGCGCCCAAATCGCACGGGAGGCGGGGCTGGCGCCGCTGGCGCTCGGATTGTTGCAAACCCCTGGACAGACGCCGAAATTCGCCGCCGCCGCTTTCGTCGATCCTGAAAAAGGCGTGGCGGACGCCGTCGCGGCCCTGGACGGCGCGCGGCAAATTCTCATGGAGCATTTTGCCGAAGACGCCGGACTGCTTGGAGCGCTGCGCGATTATTTATGGCGTAACGCCTGGGTGCAATCGCGCGGAGTGGACGGCCAGGAAGCGGCGGGTGCGAAATTCGCCGACTATGCCGATTACCGTGAAGCGTTGCGCCAGATCCCTTCCCATCGCGCGCTGGCGCTATTCCGGGGGCGCAACGCTGGCGTGTTACGATTGAACCTTACCATGGACGCGGAAGAGGCGACGCCTTCCGCCAGCGTGTGCGAGAGCATGGTCGCCCGGCGCTTCGGCGTCGCCGATCAGGGGCGGGCGGCGGACGGCTGGTTGCGGGAAACGGTGCGCCTGGCGTGGCGAGTGAAACTATTCACGCATTTGGAGACGGCGCTGCTCGGCGCATTACGGGAAAACGCCGAGGTCGAGGCCATCCAAGTCTTCGCCCGTAATCTGCACGACCTGCTGCTGGCGGCGCCCGCCGGCCACAAAACGGTGATCGGCCTCGACCCCGGTTTACGCACCGGCGTTAAGACGGCGGTCGTAGACGCTACCGGTAAATTGCTGGATACCGCGGCGATTTATCCCCATGCGCCGCGCAACGATTGGGATGGCGCGATTGCCGTCCTGGCCCGGCTGGCGCAATCGCACCACGCGGCGCTAATCAGCATCGGCAATGGTACTGCCTCGCGGGAAACGGAGCGCCTCGCCGCCGACCTCATGCGCCGCCATCCCGAACTGAATTTGCAGAAAATCGTGGTCAGCGAAGCCGGGGCGTCGGTGTATTCCGCTTCGCAGCTGGCCGCCGACGAATTTCCCGCACTCGATGTTTCCTTACGCGGCGCGGTGTCTATCGCCCGCCGCTTGCAGGATCCCTTGGCGGAATTGGTCAAAATCGATCCCAAGGCTATCGGTGTCGGTCAGTATCAGCACGACGTCAGCCAAATTGAACTGGCCCGTGCGCTAGACGCGGTGGTGGAAGACTGCGTCAACGCCGTCGGCGTAGACCTCAACACTGCATCGGAACCATTGCTGACACGGGTATCCGGGGTGACGCGCTCGCTGGCGAAAAAAATCGTCGAATTCCGTAACCAGCACGGCGCGTTCCGCGACCGCCAACAACTCCGGAAAATTCCTCGCCTGGGCGACAAGGCGTTCGAGCAAGCGGCGGGATTCTTGCGCATCGCCAACGGCGATAATCCTCTGGACGCATCCGGCGTCCACCCCGAAGCCTACCCGGTGGTGCAGCGTATTCTCGGCCGCGCCGGGCGGGAAATCAAACAATTGATCGGCGATGCCTTCCGATTGCGCGCACTCGATCCGCGCCATTTTACCGATGAGACATTCGGCGTGCCCACGGTCAGCGATATTTTACAAGAATTGGAAAAACCCGGCCGCGACCCGCGCCCCCAATTCAAGACCGCCGTGTTCCGGGAAGGCGTCGAGACGCTCAAGGACTTGCAACCGGGGATGACGCTGGAAGGCGTGGTGACCAATGTCACCAACTTCGGCGCATTCGTCGATGTCGGCGTGCATCAGGATGGACTGGTGCATATCTCGGCGCTGGCGAATACGTTCGTCAAGGACCCGCGCGCCGTGGTCAAGGCGGGGGACGTGGTCACGGTAACCGTGGTGGACGTGGATGAAAAGCGCCGCCGCATCGCGCTTACCATGCGCCGCGGCGATCAACCGGCCGCACCGAAGCAAGACAAGCCGCCTCGCGGCAAGCCGCGACAGAGTCCCTCCGCGAAACAATCGCCGGATGGCGCGATGGCGGCGGCGTTCGCAAAGCTGCGTAAAGGCTGAGGCCGATCTCGGCCGGACGGCCTTCGCGCGAATCCCCGGCATGGCGGCAAGGAGCCGCCACGGGGATTGGATTACGGGCTGTGGAGATCGGACCGATTAAGACAACGCGCGGTGTTGTTTCGCCGAGCGGCGACCGTCTTTTCAAAAAATCAAACTGTACTATAGTGGTTAAGGCGTATCTTGGCGCCGCGCCGGTCGTAGGGATTGTTGGGCCCTGAACACAGGCCCGGCGGCGCTTTTCCTCGTTCGGATGGCGAGACGCTGTGGCCATCGATCGCGAGGCGTGATCTCATGCCGTTCCCTTTTGCTATGTTGGATGTGTTGACGTCGCCCCATAGGCGCTACGTAGGCGGTCTGAGTCGCTGGATCGTTTTGTCGGACAGCGAACGCTAATTCAGTCGAGGCATAAAACACGGGAGATATACCATGAAAAAACTGATTGCGGCTTTCCTTCTTCTTGCCGGGCTAACGTCGGTCGCGCAGGCGGGCAGTTTACTGCGGGCTGGATCGGCATGGACAAATCAGAGCGGGTCCACATTGTATATTCAGAGTATTAGCCCCAGTGGTTTGTTAACGGGCGCCTATATTAACCGGGCGGCCGGTTATCGATGTCAAAATACGCCTTACGCCGTGACCGGCTGGGTTTATGGCGCCGCGATCACATTTACAACGAAATGGAAAAATTCAACGGAATCATGTAATTCAATTACCGCGTGGACCGGGTTTTTATATCGAGGGCAAATAGAAACAATGTGGCAACTGGTCATTAACGGTTCGTCGAGCACCCGTCAGATTATCCAAGGCGCCGATACGTTCAAGCCGGCGTCCACAAAGGCCAATAAATCGTTGCTGATAAAAAAATAACCGCTAACTTGCGGTAAATGGCGCGGGCGGTTCGGCGGCTTTGCCGGTGCGCGACTGCCTTGCGCCGCTGGTGATTCGCGAGGAGTGGTTGGTGTTTATCCTTACGATCATCGCGCGTTATTTTCTATACACGGGTTTTGCAGTATCGGCGATTGTTGCCGTTGCGCCCCCGGCGTATGCATGGGCCGAGGGGAGACCAGAGGACAGCCGGTTGCGTTGCAAGGCGTTTCCGCTCTGTGGGGTGAAATCAAGATCAAAAGAAGATCAAGAAAGATCAATGGGGTCAGACTCGATTGATAGCGACGGGCGCAGAAACAATTCAAGGAGTCCGGTTGAGCCGGAGGCTGGAGATTGGGATAGAAAATCAGAGCAATTCTGTATCAATCGAGTCTGACCCTATTGGTTTATTGGTTCTACTATAGCCGGGCGACTTGCTCGGATATAATGATGTTTATGGAACGTATCCAGTCTATCAATCCGGAACGCATTGCATGGTGTTGTGCCGACCAGGGCATTACGCTAGGCGAACTTGCGGCTGAAACGGGTATTTCTGTTTCCACTATGGAACAGGTCATGGGAGGGCAGGATGACATGACATTCAAGCAGCTGCGCAAGGTCGCCGGTTATTTCGGCAGAGGCGTCCTGTTTTTTCTTGAGGAGGGGTCAGTAGATGAAACGCAGGTGCATTCCCCTCAGTTCCGTACCCTTGCCAACCAGAAACCGGAGCTGTCTACCAAGCTCAAGACGCTGATCGAACGGGTGGAAAAACAGCGCGCAGTGTACTTGAGCCTGCGCGAAGACTTGGGCGATGTTGATCGTCCACAGTTCAGCCCACCAGATTTTCCCGATGGAGGACTGCACGAGGCAGCGCACATTGTGCGCCAATGGCTTAGGCTGGATGATCAGAACAATTTCGATTCCTACCGGGAAGCCTTGGAGTCTCGTGGTGTGCTGGTATTCCGCAGCAACGGCTATAACGGGAAGTGGCAGATTTCCAAGAGAAACCCAATCCTTGGCTTTTCGCTGTACGACGCGGTTTGCCCGGTGATTGTTGTCAAGAAGCTGGATTGGGAGTCCCAGCAGTCTTTCACCCTCATGCACGAGTTGGGGCACTTGCTGTTGCACAAAACCAGTTCGATTGATGATGAGCGCGACTTTCAATCTCATCGTGGGTATGAGCGTGAAGCTAATGCTTTCGCTGGCCATTTGTTGGTGCCGGACGCTTTTCTGGAAAATATCCGGGATACAGAACGACCAGAGGAGGTTTCTCAATACGATGAGTGGTTGAAACACATGCGTCGGGAGTGGGGTGTAAGCAGCGAAGTGATTTTACGGCGGTTGCTGGACACTGGGCGCTTGGTACAAAGCCAGTATGAAGCTTACCGGCAATGGCGGGCGCAGGCGGCAACCAGACAAGAAGTTGGTGGGAACCGGATGTATCGTTATAGGGAGCCAAGGCATATTTTTGGCGATGTTTTTGTGCGCACGGTACTGGATGCATTATATGCCCGTCACATTACGCTTTCCAAAGCGAGCAGTTACCTCGATGGGCTGAAAATCAGAGACCTGCATCAATTGGAACGCGACTATGCAGGTTTTTGATGCGTCATCCATAATTTACGCATGGGATAACTATCCAATGCGTCAGTTTCCTGGATTGTGGGAATGGATGGCGAATCAAATTGAGTTGGGACAACTGGTGATGCCAAGTGTCGGGTTTGAGGAAGTGGAAAAAAAGGTACCTGATTGTGCAAAATGGCTCAAAGACAATAATCTGGGGCAACTGTCAATCAGCAATGCCATTTTGCAGGACGCCAAGCGTATTAAAAAGTTGCTCGGCATTATTGGCGACAACTACCATGCCAAGGGCGTAGGTGAGAATGATATTCTGATTATTGCGACCGCACGCCTACATGGCGCTGAATTGGTTTCAGACGAGGGACGTCAAACCAATCAACCTCAAGAACCTTCCAAGAGAAAAATTCCGGCAGTGTGTGACATGGCTGATGTGCATGTTGTCTGCCTAAACTTTATTGAGTACCTCAAGCGTTCGGGAATGGTTTTTCGCTAGCAGTCTGTCAGGATTTCTGTGTAAGAATTGATTTTGCTGAAAATAAATCAATGGGGTGAGGATCAATGGCAAGATCAATGGGGTCAGACTCGATTGATCGCAATGGGTACAGAAACAATTCAAAGAGTCCGGTTGAACCGGAGGCTGGAGATTCGGATAGAAAATCAGAGCAATTCTGTATCAATCGAGTCCGACTCTATTGATTCTTTGATTTGCTATTGATTTGGGTGGCCGCCAGTGCCTTGATTATTGGTGCGCGCGCCCCTTTTTCTGGCCGCTTCGCAACCGTTTATGACGCAAGTCGAGCGCTTGGCCGTCTGTCCGAATTTTCGGGTTTCGTTCTGCGCATTTTGCTTGAACGCTTATAATTAGGCCGGTTTCTTCCATTGACAAGGAGTGTGCCGATGACGGATTTTCTCGCTGCGCTGAATCGCCGTTTCGCACTTGCCGGACAGCTTACCTTTGTGCAGGGGCCAGGCGGACTGACGGTCGCTAAGGTTGGCAATGCGCAAGCGGCTGCGATGATTTCCCTGAGCGGCGGCCAAGTAATGGCCTGGCAACCGGCGGGCGAGTCGCCGGTGCTGTGGCTCAGCGGTCGAGCGAAGTTCGCGCCGGGCCGGTCGATTCGCGGCGGGGCGCCGGTATGTTGGCCTTGGTTCGGCCCCCATGACGATGAGCCCGGGTTTCCCAGCCATGGCTTTGCCCGCACGTCGCCGTGGGCGGTGGAGCGCACCGAGGCATTGCCCGGCGGCGCCACCCGCCTGGTGCTTACGCTTCAGCCGGATGACGGCGCACGCGCCATGTGGCCTTATGCGTGCAGCTTGCAAAGCAGGATTACCGTGGGGCGCGAGTTGCAAATCGAGTTGGCGACCGGCAACCAAGGGACGGCGCCGTGCGTCGTCAGCGAGGCGCTGCACGCCTATTTCGCTGTGAGCGATGTCCGTAATACGCCCATTCACGGTCTAGCGGAACGGGTGTTCGTAGATAAGGTGGACGGCGGCCGGCGTAAGGTTCAGGATGGCGCGGTTGTGATCGGCGGGGAGGTGGACCGGGTTTATCTCGATACCGCCGCCGACTGCGTAATCGACGACCCCGGTCTGAAGCGGCGGATTCGCATTCATCAAGAGGGCGGCCGTTCAACGATCATATGGAATCCATGGGCGGAGAAGGCCGGGGCGCTGGGCGATTTCGATCCGGCGGGTTATTTGGGGATGGTGTGCGTGGAGAGCGGCAACGCGCTGGACAACGCGGCGACCGTCGCTCCCGGCGAGGAGCATATCCTGACGGCGTGCTACCGTGTGGAACCCCTGACGTAGTTAATGGTCTGACGCATCATTTCGTTGGCGTTATGGAGGAATAATGGAATATCGGCAGCTAGGCGATAGCGATCTTAATGTTTCTGCGTTGTGCTTGGGCACGATGACGTTCGGTGAGCAAAATACCGAGGCCGAGGCGCACGAACAGCTGGATTATGCGGTTTCCCGCGGGGTGAATTTTATCGATACCGCCGAAATGTATCCGGTGCCGCCGCGGGCCGAAACCCAAGGGCGAACCGAGCGTTATGTCGGCGCATGGCTGACCCGGCAGCCGCGGGATCGGTTGATTGTCGCCACCAAGATAACGGGGCCGGGCCGGGGTTTCGAGTGGGTGCGCGGCGGCCCGGCGATTGACCGCCGCCATTTGACGGCGGCGCTCGACGCGAGCCTCCAGCGGCTGCAAACCGATTATGTCGATCTTTACCAAATCCATTGGCCGGACCGCTACGCGCCGATGTTTGGCGAAACCGCCTTCGATGCGCGGCGGGAGCGGCCCACGGTCGCAATAGAGGAGCAATTGGCGGCGCTAGGGGACTTGGTGGAGTCCGGCAAGGTGCGCTATATCGGACTGAGCAATGAAACGCCTTGGGGAACGATGCAGTTCGTGCAGGCGGCGGCGCGCGCCGGATTGCCCAAGGTGGTGTCGATGCAAAATGCGTACAATTTGATTAACCGGGTATTCGAGGCGGGGCTTGCCGAGGTGTGCCATTACGAGAACGTCGGTTTGTTGGCTTATAGTCCGCTAGGTTTTGGCGTGCTTAGCGGGAAATATTTGCAAGACCAGAAGCCGCAAGGGCGGCTGACGCGCTTTCCCGGTTTTGGCCAGCGTTATCAAAAGCACCACGTGCCGACAGCAGCGGCCGCTTATGCCGAGATAGCGCATAGTCACGGGGTGACGCCGGCGGTATTGGGGCTAGCGTTCGTGCGCAGCCGACCGTTTACCGCCAGCACTATCCTCGGCGCCACCACGATGGCGCAGCTTAAGGAGAATTTAGGGAGCGTGGACGTGACGTTAGACGATGCGACGTTAGCGGCGATTGAGGCGATCCACGCCCGCTTTCCGAATCCCGCGCCATAAGCGGCGCCGGTTATTTTGGTCAGGAAATACGCGCCAAGCGCCGGCCAGCGGCGAAGCTAACGAATAACGCCGCCGCCCAGGCAGACTTCGCTTTCGTACACCACCACTGATTGGCCCGGTGCGATGGCCCACTGGGGTTCGCCGAATTCAATCTCGGCGCCTTGCGCGTCTAGGCGGCTTAGGGTGCAAGCGGCGTCCGCCTGACGGTAGCGGGTTTTTGCGCCGTAGACCCACTGGGTATGGGGCGGTGCGCCGCTAATCCAGTGCAGGTCTTCGGCATGGAGGCGGTCGCGGTAGAGCAGCGGGTGATCGTGGCCTTGAACGACGGTTAATACATTGCGCGCCATATCTTTGCCGGCGACGAACCAGGGGTCGCCCTGGCCGCCAATACCGAGTCCGTGGCGCTGGCCGATGGTGTGATAGGCCAGTCCTTGGTGGCGTCCGACGACTTGGCCTGTGGGCGTTTCCATGTCGCCGGGCGTCTTGGGTAGATAACGCTGAAGAAATTCGCGAAACGGCCGCTCGCCGATAAAACAAATCCCCGTGCTGTCCTTCTTGGCGAATACGGGAAGCTGCGCTTGCTGGGCGATTTCACGGATTTCCCGCTTATAGCGGTTGCCCAGAGGAAAGTGTGTTTTGGATAGCTGGGCTTGATCGAGACGGTAAAGAAAATAACTTTGGTCCTTGGCGCCGTCCACGCCCTTGAGCAGTTCGAAACGGCCATTTCGCTCGCGCACCTGGGCGTAGTGGCCGGTGGCGATGGCGTTGGCTCCCATGCTTAGCGCATGGGCGAGGAACGCTTTAAACTTGATTTCCGAGTTGCACAGCACGTCTGGATTCGGTGTGCGCCCCGCTTGGTATTCCTGAAGAAACAGGGCGAATACCCGTTCACGGTATTCCCGGCTGAAGTTGACGGCGTCGATCTCGATGCCGATTTTGTCGGCTATCGCCAAGGCGTCCATAAAATCTTGCTTGGCCGGACAGTGTTCGTCTTCCTCGTCCTCCCAATTTTTCATGAACAGGCCGATGACTTCGTAGCCTTGCTGTTTGAGCAGCAGGGCCGCTACGGCTGAATCGACTCCGCCGGATAGACCGACGACGATTTTTTTACCCATCTACGGACTCGCCCCATCAAGCCAATCCCGCAGCTTAAAAATGGCGGCGGGATGGCCGTTGTCGAAAAACCATGAGTCTACAACATATTGTCGATGGGTTTCGCGTTCGATAATCCGTGCGCCCCAATGAACATCGACCAACAAAGGCGCGCGTTTGATGCGCGGCAGAACGCGGTGGAACTTAAGCCAGCCGCGCCGTTCCAGCAGCCGCAGATAGGCGGTGGTGTCGATGGAGTGGTCGATGCAGTCCATCCGTCCGTCCACGCCGTCGTCGTTGGCGTTGCCGCCTTTGTCGCGATAAATGGGCGTTTGCCGGCCGGCGAAGGATTCAAACCGGCCGATCGCCCGGGCGATGTCCTGGCGCTCGTCCGCCGCGGTCTTGTCGTGGCGAAACAAGGCGTGGATTTGTTGTAATTCATTGTGGCTGAATGTAACGCTCGCTTCGCGATGGCAGCCATAGTTGTAGCAGATCGTGACGGTATCGGCATGGGCGTTTAGCGCGAGACAGGCCAGCAGCAACGCCAGCAGGCGATGCATCGGCTAGCCGAAATGGGTAATGAGTTCCAAGGGGAAGCGTTTGCCCATCAAATAGTCCTCGACGCAGCGCAGGACGAGCGGGCTGCGGTGGCGATCGCCGCACGTGCGGATTTCCTCGGGGGTGAACCAGGCGGCGCGGATGATTCCTCGATCCAGCGGCTGCGCGGGTTCATGGCCGTCGACGGCGCCGCCGAATGCGAAGCGCAAATAGACCGTCTCCTTGGCGGGATGCCGCCAGCGGTAAACGCCGAGCAGAAAATCCGGTTGGAAGCGGTGGGCGGTTTCCTCCCAGGTTTCCCGAATGACGCCTTGCGCTAGGGTCTCTCCGGCCTCCCAGTGGCCGGCGGGCTGGTTGAAGCGCGGGCCGTCGCTGGTTTCTTCCTCGACGAGCAGGAATTTTCCTTGCCGTTCCACGATCGCGGCGACACTGACATCGGGTTTCCAGATCATGAGCGCCCTTTGCAAAAAGCTAATTTTACCGGGTTGCGGCGAGAGGAGAAAGACGGGTTAGGCGGGACGATAAAGCCAATGCCGAGCAAGCGCGTTATTTTGGCCGCTCTCAAGGCGGCAAGGGAGATGATTTCTACATTGCCGTCTAGTCACGATGTGGTTTTTCCGTTTCGTGGTTTTCTCTTTAATTCATTATCTCGCGATGTACTTTTTTCAAGGTCATGGCGTGCTTTTTTACCTTGTGCTGTTTTTTACACGGCGTTCGGTTGTCTGTCTGGTTTTATGGCGCTTGTTCGCCGGGGCGGAAACCGTGGAGAGGGTCGCAGCGATAAAAGCACTGGCTAGCAAGATGCACTAGGCCGCATTTTATTATTTTCACCGTTCATTCAGTGGGTCGGTTGCGTTGAGCGGCGCAATGATCGGTGTCGCCGCCTACAATGTTTCCACGAAAAGGGGGGGCGATAGGCAGGGGAATAAATACTTACTTAGTTAACGGGCGCCATTCTCCCGGCGCCAGACCGGCGAGCGTCCAATCGCCGATGCGCCAGCGCACCAGCCGCAGGGTGGGAAAGCCGACGCGGGCGGTCATGCGCCGCACTTGGCGGTTTTTCCCCTCGCGGATGACGAGTTCCAGCCAAGCC
>DOVS01000123.1 GCA_003519965.1 Betaproteobacteria bacterium | reverse complement strand
GCGATCTCGCGCGACTTGAGGTCCAGGCCGGGGCGGCTGTACACGTCGCCGAAGGGAAATTCGACAATATAGCGCCCCAAGTCGGGGGCGATGTCGTTGAGAAAATCGATAACCCGCTCGCCCGCCGCGCCGTCGATTTCCTGGAGCTTTTCCCAGCCCCGCGCATACCGTTCGTTTTCTTCCAAGAAAATCCCTCCTCTGTTCGCAATCGTTCAACCGCCCCCGCATTCGATGCCGGCCGCCAGCGCCCGGCGCGGCGCGGATGCGCTGGATTTCGCGGCGGCGCGGCATGCGCCGTTCAACGTGGGACCGGCGCCGGCGCACCGTTCACACTTCCACCGGCGGCGCCGTCTTCCATGGGTAAGACTAACGGATTTCTTTCCACGAAGGGAGGTGCATGATGCAGAAAAAATTAATGGCTTGGCTATTCTCGTCGGTGTTGCTTTCGGTCTTGATCACGCCGTGCTTCGCGGCGCGGGGATACGAAGGATACGCCGATCTGTTGACCGAAGCGCCATGGTTCGACGGTGCGAAATCGACCATCGATTACCAGGACACCACGGTCGGAAAAATCGGCACGGCGGCTTGGGTGGGCATCGACAACAATAGCGCCGACGGCCTCAAATGGATTCAAGGCGGCTGGGTGAAATGGAAAGGCCAAGAGCCTAAAATTTATTGGGAATACACCGACAAGAACGGCGATTGCGCCCGAGGATACGACGAAGCGCCCGGCGCGTCGGAAACCTATGCGCAAAAAAAGAAGGCCGATAATGTCGAATGGACGCATGGCGACATCGTCTACAAAACCGTTGCCTGGACGAAATTCGACACCGTCGCGTTCCGCAAGATTCAGTACGGCGCGGAAATGCTGGACCCCCCCGACGACCATACCCCCGGCAAGGCCGCCAGCAAGAACAATTTCGCCAGCTCCATGGGCCGCCCGGCCGGCGGCGTGTTCGCCGCAACCGGTTTAGCGCACAAGCTGGATTCGGCCGCCGATGGCAATGTCGAGAAATACGGCGACGCGAATAGCGGCAATTTACGCACCTGGGATAGCCGTAATTAACCGCCGGCCCGGCCGGCGCCTCTCGCGTGCGTCCGGCCAACCCCACTCTATTTCATTCGTTATTTAAAGGATATTTCCATGAATGCGCACCCTTATCGGCACTATTGGCTTGGTTTGGCGTTAATTTTTCTCCTGCTGCCGGCCGCCGCGCCGGCCGCCAGTCTCGGCGGCCAAGCCGGGCCGCTGAGCTGGAAGACCACGCCCATCGCCCAGAGAGTCACCGCCGCCGAAACGGCGACGGCCCTGAAAAAAGCAACGGCCTATCTCGGCGTGCCCGCCGACACGAAGCCGCTTGCGCAAGCGTTCGTACAAGTCGCCGACACGACGCCCTACGGCAGCGTGGCGAGAACGATATTTTACGCCTGGCGCTTCGAAATCCCCGGCGTTCCCGTCAGCAACCGGCAGACCGGAAAAAAAGAGACGGTCACGATGAATATTTTGATCGACGGGGAAAACAGAGGACTAGTCGCCGCCTTCACCCAGAAAAATACGACCGATTGGACGCCGCGCGCCCCGGGGATGCAAGCACGCGATCCATTACAGCAAATGGCGAGCGACGGTTGGAGCGTGGAGTCTCCCCGGACCACCGCGGTGCGCGCCACGGTTTCGCAAATTCTGTCGTCATTGTGGGCGGCCACCGGAGTGAATCCGCAGCATGCCGGCCAAATTTTCATGCGGCCGCGTTATGTCGTGTTGGCGCTGCCCGCCAAGCGCGAAGGCGGGCGGCTGACGCCGCTGCGGCGCCCCGGAACGTATTGGGTCGTGCGCGTCACCGGCACAAAAACCCTCACTATCGCCCCGCCGCCCGTCGTCCCGACCCCTAGCCCGGCGCGCCAAAGCGCCGCGCCGTATATGAGCGGACTGATCGCGCTATTTAACGATAGCGGGCAATCGGTGCGCGGAATTTACCTGCCCTAATCCATCCCGCGGCCCCGCGCGCCGGAATAGGCCGGCGCGCGGCGCGCTTCTTCACCGCCGGCCTTGCGGTAATCGCCGCGGCCGGCATCTCCCGCAACGCGGCGCGCCACGCCCCTCGGCGAACGCGCCACCCGGCGCAGCGGCGCACGCCGCCCCAGTGCGCCGCCGATAGCGCGCCGCCGATAGCGCGGCGACGGCAACGCGCCGCACGCGGGCAAGCCGCCGATGGCATCGGCGTTACACACCGCCGCCCGTTTTAAAATCCGGCGGCGGTTATTCACAAGCGCCTGGTTTTGTCCGTCATTCTTGCAACAAGCGCGGACTCGTCCGCGTTTGTTATCTTGGAGCGCTCTGTTTGCGGCAAACCGGCGCAAGCCATTGCCCAGACGTCCTCTCCGAGTCCGACGCTTGGATTGAACGCCGCGGCGTTCAATCCAAGACGCCACAGCAATTCATTTAATCAATTACGGAGAGTGAACATGGAAACTACGTATAGCGAGGCGCCAGCGATTCAACGCGTTTTTTACCGGGCGGCGGCCGTATATCGAGCAAGCAGCGGCAACGCGTCATTCCAGTACGCCGACGATAAAGGCGGCGGCAAACGATGCGGGTGCAGTTGCGGCACCAGCGGAATCGAAGCGTACACCAACGCGATGACCGGCGTGCAGAACTAGCCTTCGCGCGATAGACGCCGCCCGCTTGAGCGGGCGGCGCCATGCACGGTATTGCGTTGAGACCAATCGCGCCCGCCCCGGCGAAGAAAAACAACGCAACGATACGGCGCCCGCCAATCCTGTTCATTTCCTCACGCCTTGCCGGCGCGAGGCGACAACCGGCCCGAATGGAGCGGCATGAAAAACAAACCGCCTTTATTAGCGCATTTCAGCACGCCGCGCCATTTTTATCTATTCGACGCGCCGACTAACGAAATTTTACAGGTCTCCGAGGCGCTCTGGACGGCTTCGCAAGACCCGCATTTTTGGGAGGCCGCGCGCCATGCGCCGCAAGCCGGCGACGCCATGCAACGGCAGCGCTTCCCGGCGATCCAATCGTCGGATTATTCGGCAATCGCGCAAGCCAGAGAGGAAATCAACGCATTGGGCGCTTCCCGGCCGACACAACTTCGCTTGTTCGCCGACGCCGCGCAGTATCGCGCCGAGCTGAACGCCTCCATCGGCCATTTAATCCTCAATATTACCGACCAATGTAACTTCCGGTGCGCCTATTGCGTGTATTCCGGGCATTACCAGGATCGCCGGCAACACGGCAACCACACCATGTCCGCCGATACCGCCCGCGCCGCGGTCGATCTTTTCCTGCGGCACAATCGCAACGCCGAATTTACCAACATCGGCTTTTACGGCGGCGAACCCACAACCCATTTCTCCGTCATCGAGGAAACGGTCGACCACGTGGAGCGCGTCAAGGACCGCGAAGTGCGGTACGGCGTCACCACGAACGGATACGACTTATCCGACGCGATGCTCGATTTTTTAATCCGCCACCGGTTCAATATCCTCGTCAGTCTCGACGGCCCCGTCGATACGCACGACCGCTTCAGAAAAACCGCCGGCGGCAAGCAGACGTTCGCGCGCGTTTACCGCACCCTCGAACGACTGCGCGAGAAGGACGCGGATTTCTTCAAGGTCAAGGTCGGCCTGTCGATTGTCGCCGCGCCGCCCTACGACATGCGGGCGCTCAAGACGTTTTTCGACGCCGACCCCTTGCTGAAAAACGTCAGAAAAAGCATTACCCAGGTTTCGGCGGAAGAGACCGATTTTTTCGATTCCACGGAAGCCGTCGCCGCGCGCCGTATCGGCGCGCCCGAGGGCGGCGATCTGGACGCCATGAAAAGCGAATATAAGCAGAACCTGGTGGCGGGAGAGCCCGAGAAAAGCCCGTTCCTCGCCGCGCTGTTTCAACACGATGTCGCCAATCTCCACAACCGCACCCTCTACCCGCAAGGCTATGCCGGCGCGATTTATCCTAACGGCATATGCAAGCCGGGCATCAGGAAATTATTTATCTCGCACGACGGCCAGGCCCATATCTGCGAAAGGGTCAACGCCACGCTGGCGATCGGCGACATCGTCAACGGCATCGATGTTGAAAAGGCGTCCACTCTGCTGAACGATTATCTCGATCAATCCAATGCCCGTTGCCTGGATTGTTTCGCCAACCGGCATTGTTCCGCTTGTTTCGCCACCAGTTTTTCCAGCGGCGGGTTCCGCCACGCGGAAAAACAAGCCCTCTGCGCGAACATACGCACTAAGCTGACCGCCACGCTGGCCGATTATTGCGAGGTTCTCGAGGCGAATCCGCAAGCGTTCGATTTCACGGAACACGTTTATAGCGGATGACGGATTTTCACGCCCGCCGCGATTTCCCGGCGGCATGCCGCGGTTAGCGCGCCGTCAACGCGCACGATCCAGTATATCGCCGTGAATGGCTGGGCAGCTCAGATCGAAGACCGCCAATTGGGCTTGAAGGATTGCAAGCCGCCGAGGAGCGCGGCAACGGCCGGTAAGCGCCTAGACGCCGACAATGAAAACCGCGCGGTTAGCTGGTTTCTACGAGCAAACCAACGACTTCTTAAATGTAAACGCCGCCCCCAGCGACACGATTGCCGCAGCGGCCGAGGAACGGCGCGGAAACCGGCCGGGATCGTTTTACGGCAGACGCCCCAACGCGGGCTCCAGGACAAATTCCACGCGCCCGGCAGGCTATCGCGCGGCGGCGCATTGCCCAAACGGCGGTTGGCCGTTTCCGGGGACGGCGGCGGACCTGTCCCCGAGCGATTCAACCGAGGGGCGCGCCGCGCGGCATGGCCTTAGCCGCCGACCAGCGCGGGCGGCGCGGATTGCGAAGGGGACAGCCATACGCCGCGCCTCCGCTTTCCGTCATCTAAGCGACGGGCGGCGCGGCGATGCATTATTTCTTCTCCTTGGTGTATTGCGTCCCGGCATAACCGCCGTCATAGCTCTCGAGTTCGCTCTTCGTTAGCGTCTTTGCGGCCGCCGGGTCGTCATGCGGGTCGGCGATCGCATATCGCCGGTGACGCGCCGTTGACGGATCGTCGTACCCAATCACCAAGATGTAATGGCCGGCGGCGCCCTGCACTTTAGCAATATTGGGTTCAGCGTCGCCGACAGTGCTTTTCAGCGCGTCCCAGTCGATGAGTCCTACGTCCGTGCCATTGCTCAGATCGAGATCGACGAGGGCGGTAAATGGATCATAGGCTTCATCCCGCCCGCCCACGTACTTTGTCGCCAATTCCGTCTGGGTGATTGTGGCGCGTTTTGAGAACTTGGCGGCGTAGTAGTTATTCACGCTGGCGACGACGGCCGCCCAGCACCAATTGCTCTTCTCTTGATGTTCGCAAACGATAGCAATGGTCGTCGCCATCGGTGTTCTCCTCGTTGAGTTGGTGACATGACGCCGGGCTGCTTGGCTGCGGCGTTTCCATCGGCCGATCCGCGAAAAACCCGGCGGCGGCCGCCCCCCGTCCCGGTGGTTCGACGAGGCGGCGCTAATAAAGACGAAATCGCAGGACGTTTTGTGAACGGCGCCAGACGGCGTTAAGAGGCGGAGACAAGGAATTTGGCGCGCGCGCCGGCGCGATGGCTTTCGTCCACGGCGCCGCACGATACGATGCGGAACGCGGAGAACCGGCGGCGGATAATACCAGCGGCCGTGCAGAGGCGGCCATCGGCGACGCCGCGCCGCCACATGGGCGATGTTCGTTCTAGCGGCCGGCGATCGATTCCGGCGGCAAACGGCGATCCCCCTCGCGGCCTGGGCGCGGAGATCGCGCTTCACCACGCGATAATCGCCGCCGTTAAACAACGCCGGGCCATCGGCCAGATAAAAATTCGGCCGCTGCCTGTCGCCCCAGGCAGTAGCGCATCGGCAAACAGCCGTAGGCTGCTGGAACGCGCACCCCGCATCCGGGAACAGACGGCTCGATTTATCGCATATTCCCGCGACGGCGCCGCTAAGTCTAGCGGCAAGCGATCATGAAAAAACGTTCCGACAAAAAATTCCCGATTATTCGCGGAATATTACGCGGCGCGATTGAATGCCGCCAGCGAACGGATTCCCCCGCGCCGGGCGCCAGCTTGGGAGCGATGCAAACAGCGGTGCGCCTTAATCCCGGCCCAGGAAGATTTTGGCGGCCACCGGTTTATGTCCCACACTGTGCAGCAGTGTCGTGCCCACATGAGAAAACCAATAAATCCAGACCAGATAGCCGATGTCGCGATGGAGCACGGACAGGGCGGTGAACG